>NZ_JAEKNS010000066.1:0-3860 GCF_016464765.1 Candidatus Aeolococcus gillhamiae
GTGCCACCGGGGCCGCGGGGCGCGGCTCGGCGACGGCTGTGCTCACCGGCGCCGGGGCGACCTCGCGAGCGGGTGCGGGCTGCGCGGTCGCTGCGTCCGCACGCACCAGGGGCGAATGTCGGACCTGCCAACCGGTCGGCGCGCTCGGCGCGCCGTTGGAGCCATTCGGGTCCGAGCGTGCGGGAGGCGCGATGTCCGGCACGGGAGCCGGCCGGGGAGCCGGCGTGACAGGCGGGGCGACGTCAGGCGCGCTGAGCGCGACGTCACCTTCAGCTTTGCGCTGCACGCGGTCGAGTAGCGACATCCTCTCGTGCGACTCCAATATCTGTACGGCGGCCCTGCCAAGGCTATCCAGCGCTGCTCACGACCCGGCGCGGTCCGTGCAACGATCCTGTCAAGGGGGCGCCGTCGACGCTCGATCCCGCTTCGCGGGCCACACCGCTCCACGAATCGCCGACATCCCGGTTACGAAGCGTTACCGGGACCGTGCACCGGCGCTGCCCTGGGGTATTCCTCAGCCCATGACGGCAGCCGAGTCCGCAGTCGACGACGTCCACTGGGAGGAGCTCACTCGCACGGCCGCGCGGGTGCGCGCCGAGGATGAGGACATCGTCACAGCGCCGCGTTCCTGGCGGCGCAGGGTGACCGCTGCGACGTACTTGGTGGCGCTCGCAGGCGTGAGCGTCGCCGCGCTGCACGCCGTCGGCAACGCCACGCCGGTGCGCGCGGACAGCGGCGCGGACTCGGCCCTCTTCAGCCTCACCAACCAGGATCGCGCCAGCAACGGCGTTCGCTCGCTGGGCGGCAACGGAACCCTGGGCGCCATCGGCGAGGGAGGCCGGTACAACGGCTGCGGCTTCGCGGTCAACGGACGTTCGGTCGACATGATCCAGCGCAACTACTTCGCCCACCCCATCCTCAACTGCGGGGGGCAGCTCGTCTTCTCGATGATGCAGGCGTTCGGGATTCGCTATCAGTCTGCCGGTGAGAACATCGGCTGGAACACGTACGGCGACTCGGGTACCGCCGCGTCGCAGATCAACTCCGCCTTCATGAATAGCCCCGACCACCGCGCCAACATCCTCAACGGCAACTTCACCGCGCTGGGCGTCGGCTCCGCCAACTCCGGTTCCGCCGCATGGACCGGCGGTGGCGGCAGCTACACGGGCGCCTGGATGTTCTCCGAGGAGTTCGCCCAGCTCGCCGGCTCGCCTCCGCCTCCTCCTCCACCGCCACGGCCGAAGCCCGCGCCACGTCCCCCCAGCGCCCCGACGCGCAACACCGCACCACCGCCGCCGCCGGCGCAACCGCCGGCCACGTCTGCGCCCGCACCGACGCCCACGCCTGCTCCGACGGCGACGCCAACGCCCGCGCCCACCGAGGTGCCGACGCCGACTGCCCTACCCGACCTGAGCGTCCCGCCCCTGCTCGCGACTCCCGGTGGACTCCTGTTCAACTCCGTGGAGTCCGTGCTGGAGAACTACCTCATCGCCTGATGTCGCTTCAACCCCTGCAGGCGGCGCGAGCCACATGGCGCGGTCGCACCTCACGCAACGACGAGGACCACACACTATGAGCACCGTCGCCCCTCCCGCCCCGGCGGCAACCACCGTGGTCGTCGCTGACGAGCTCCGCAAGACGTACAGCATCAGCCGACCGCCCCGCGACGTGCTGCGCGGCGTGTCGCTGCAGGTGACGCGAGGCGAGTTCGTGGCGCTGATGGGCCCGAGCGGCTGCGGCAAGAGCACGCTGCTGCACATCCTCGGTGGCCTCGAGCCGCCGGATGCAGGCACGGTGTCGGTCGAGGGCAGGTCGCTGTACAACCTCGACGACGGTCCACTCTCGGCATTCCGCCGTGACCGCATCGGCTTCGTGTTCCAGTTCTTCAACCTGCTTCCCAACCTGACCGCTGCCGAGAATGTGGCGCTGCCGCTGCGGTTGCGCAACGAGGGCTCGCGGCGTCACCGCGACGGCCGCGTCAGCAAAAGGTCGATCGACGAACGCGTGTCGCTGCTGATGACCCAGCTCAACCTTCATGGTCTGCAGGGGCACGGCCCCGAAGAGATCTCCGGCGGCGAACAGCAGCGGGTCGCCATTGCCCGGGCCCTGGCCGCCGCCCCCGCGCTGCTGCTGGCCGACGAGCCCACGGGCAACCTCGACTGGACCAGCGGCCACGAGGTGATGGCGCTGCTTGTGCAACTCTGCAGAAGCGCCCAGCAGACCGCGGTGCTGGTCACCCACGACGCGCGAGTCGCCTCCCACGCCGACCGCGTGCTGGTGATGCGCGACGGGCGGATCGTCGATGAGGTCAGGCTCGACCACCGCGGCGACGACGATGAGCGCGCAGCCGTCGGCGTCCTGGTCGCGCGCTTGGACAAGCTCGACCTGTGAGCCTGCCCTGGGCGCTTGCCCTTCGCGCCATCCGCAGCCGCCCCCTGCGAGCACTGCTCAACGGTCTGGCGGTGGCGCTCGGCACCGCCGTGGTCCTCGGCGTCGCTGTCACGATCAGCGGGCTCAACGGCCAGTCGCAATCAGCCGCGCAGGCGGCCGCAGGCTCGTCCGGCCTGGACGTCCGAGTCGCTGCCGGGACCGGTCTTACAGCCGATGCCGCCGCCAGCCTGAGCACGCTGCCCGGCGTCACCAACGCGGTGCCGCTGTACCAGAAGCGCGTCATCGCACGTTTGGGCTCAGACGACCTCAGCGGGACGACAGTTGAAGTCATCGCCATGCGTGACGGCAGTGTCGCGCTGCGCCCGCTCTCACTCGGATCGGGACGCATGCCCGCATCGACGAGCCACAGCGAGATTGTTCTCGACCAGGGTCTGGCCGCGCTGCTGACCACGAGCGCGCACAGCAAGCCCCTGGTCCTCGGCAGCGTGATCCAGCTGACCACCAACACGGGTCCTGACAACTTCACAATCGTCGGCTTCTCCAACGGGGGCGGAGCTGCGGGCTTCACGCGCAGCGGCGTGTATGTCACGGAAACATCCATGCTCAGTCAGTTCCGTCTGGGCCTGCGCACGGCTTTCGTCGCGCTCCACCTGCAGAGTGGCGCGGACCCGACGCATGTCGCCGACGAGGTGCGCTCGGTGGTGAGCGCGCCGGTCACCACCACCGACCCGGTCGCGGGGGTCGGGTCCCCGCTCGGGGAGGTGCAGCCACTGCTGCTGCTGTTGACGGTGCTGAGCATCGTGGTCGGGGCGGGAGCGACCGCCAACAGCGTGGCTCTCGCCGCCAGTGAGCGCCGCCGTGAGGTGGGCCTGCTTCGCGCTGCCGGGGCGTCATCGCAGCAGGTCTTCCGACTCTTCATGCTCGAGGTGGCGATCGTCGCCGTGGCAGCCATCCCCGTGGGGCTGCTCGCCGGCGTCGGGCTCGCAGCGCTGCTGGAGGTGCGCCTCACGCCCGCTGACCTGCCGGTGCCAACCCTCAACCTCTCCGCGCCTCAGCTGCTGCTGGCGGCCCTCGCAGGGGCGGCGGCCGCTCTTTTGGGGGGTGCGATCCCCGCCTTGGCCAGTGGCCGCCGGCCAATCCTCTCCGGTCTGCGCCCGCACCCGGGTGCCGAGCGCGAGCGCGTGGCCGCCTTCCCCCTCAGCCTCTCCCCGATCGCGTTGCTGATCGGCGCGGTGCTCTTCATCACCGGCGACGGCAACGCCGCCGCCGCCGCCACGGTGCTGGTCATCGCCGGCGTCCTCTGTGCACTGCCTGTGCTGGCACCGTGGATGGCGCGGACGGTTGGCCTGGTTGCCTCGCTGTTCACCCCCAAGGCGGGCGCTGCCGCACGCAACCTGGTGCGGCGCCGCAATCGCACAGCCCTGACCATCAGCGGGCTCACCATCAGCGTCGCCAGCGCGGTGGCGGTC
>NZ_JAEKNS010000027.1:0-2819 GCF_016464765.1 Candidatus Aeolococcus gillhamiae
TGACAAGTTGGAGACCTTGATGATCGCAGGGCTAGACTCCTCCTTCGCCGTGCCGATGGCAGCGCAGGCGGACGCCGCCAGAGCGGCCGGGGTCGGTCTGTGGAGTGGCTACCTGACGTCCAAGTCCAACGTCGGCATCGCCCACCCCTGGCGCCAGTTCGACTTCGACAGCGCGCGACGCTGCGGCGGGACACCGATCGCCTACTGCTCGGGCAACGATGATCCGGTGGCCTGTAAGGCTCTCGCTGCGAACTGGTCGGTTCATTTGTGCCTCGACGTGGAGAGGGGCATCCGGGGTAATGGCTGGTGGGTGCAGGGCTGGCTCGACGCCGCCGGGGCCGGGCTGTACGGCAGCGCTCCGGTCTTCATCGGTCGGCGGGCAGCGTTCTACATCTTCGCTGCCTATCCGGGCAACGACCCCCGCGCCACGTGGCCGGGCAACGAGCCGCGCCCATCTAGGCCGTGCGGCTGGCAGTGGCAGGGCACCCACGCCGAGTTCGGAGCCAGCGTGGATCGCGGCTGGTACGACGACTTCTTCGGCCCGGACTGAATCGGTCTGGGCTTCGTGGAGACTCTGGGCTGTCCTGAGCTTGGTGGAGTCCGATTCTTGGACTCATGGTGCCGTCGTTGGTTGATGTCGAGCCTCGAACTCGACGGCTGTGAGCATACGCAGCGACGAGTGGCGGCCCTGGCGATTGTGAAAGATCTCGAGGTACTCGAAGATGGCGCTGGCCAATTCGATGCGGGTGTTCCAGCGCTTGCGGTCGAGCAGTTCAACCTGCATCCTGCTCCAGAAGGACTCGATGAACGCGTTGTCGAAGCGATCGCCGACCGATCCCATCGACGGCAGCAGACCGGAATCCACGGCACGACGCGTGAACGCCCAGGACGTGAACTGGGTGAATTCACCCTCACTCAACCTCGATGTGGATCAGCGCCTGCGCCTGTCGAAGGGCGGCCTCGACGAAACCGGGGTCCGGCCCCCGGGCGATCACGAAACCGAGGTAGCGGTCGCCCTCGGGCAGGGGTTCCACCGTCTGGCCCAACGGGATGGTCACTTCCACTCCGGTGACACCGGACACTGCGCTCGACTCCTCCACGCCGGACACTGCGCGAAGAATGCCCGCCGCGGGCACGGGAAGCATGAGCACCCCGGCCCCGCCGGGCGCGAGCCGCGGATTGTCCAGCGGCATAGCGCATGCGTGCCGGAGGAGCACCTCCTCGAGGGTCATCTCGACGCCGCCGGCGAGGAAGCGCAGAGCGGACGAGCAGCGTCCGCCAATCGACCGCGCCGCGGCCTCGAGAAAGACGGGACCGCCGGCCGCCAGTCGCAGCTCGGCGTGGATCGGACCGTCGCGCAGGCCGAGCGCCTGCAGCGCAGCGCGGGTTGCCGCGACCGCGCTGTCGAGCACCGCCGGTAGGCGCCGCGATGGGGTCGTGTACAGCGTCTCCGCGAAGAACGGCCCTTCAAGCGGGTCGGGCTTGTCGAAGACGGCGAGCACTGTCAGGGCGCCGTCGCTGAGCAGTCCCTCGACCGCGATTTCAGGACCGGGCACGAACTCCTCGATGAGGAGGGGCGGATTGTCGTCGGGACCACACAGTTCGGGGCGACGAAGCAGCGCGTCGACTCGCGCAATGGCCGCGGTAAGCTCCGCGGCAGTGTTGGCGCGGATTACTCCGCGGCTGGCGGCCAGGTCCACCGGCTTGACGACGCACGGCAGTCCCACCGCGGCAGCGGCGTGGGCCGCGGCCGAGCCCTCGGCGTCACCGCGAATCTCCATGAAGCTGGGTTGCCGCACCGCGGCATCAGCGAGCAGAGAGCGCATGCGTCGTTTGTCACGAGTGGCGGCAACCGCGTCGACAGGGTTGCCTCCCACGCCCAGCCGTGCCGCGATGTGCGCCGCGGCCAGCACCGACGCCTCGTCCACGCCGACCACCGCGTCCACCGGCCAGCGCTCGGCAAACGCCGCCGCCCGCTCGGCCGCCTCGTCGAAGCTGCCGAGGTTCAGTGTCAGCACCCGCCCCTCCATCAGGCCGGCAAGGGTGGGGGCCTCGTCGGAGGCGACCACGCACTGCAGGCCGAGCCCTTCCGCAGCGCGGAGGAAGGCGGTTGCGCGGTAGGTGGCGGTGGGCAGGACGAGCATGACTCGCGGCGACATCCGGTCAGACTAGGCCACCCTCGGTCGCTGACGCAGTGCATGGAGCCACGCGAGGCGTCAGACTCGGATGCATGGAGACCGCGTGAAACAGCCCCGTATCAGCGCCACCGACGCCGCACTGACGCGCATCGGGCAGGTGCGCGCGAATCGCAAGCAGCCACATGCCGGCCTCCGGATTGCCATCACCGGTCGCGAGAAGGGTGCCTTCGTCTATGACATGCAGATCGTCGCCCCCGGTGAGGAGCGGCAGGGCGACATCATCGTCGACGCCCTCGACGGCATTGCCATCCACATCCCTCTTGCGTCAGCCCCATATCTCGATGGCATCACCCTCGACGCCGATCTCCCCATGGGTGCGGTGCGCGTCGAAAACCCCAACCCACTGTGGCTCGATCCCATCGCCGAAGCGGTGCAGCGCCTGCTCGACAACGAGATCAACCCATCGGTTGCCTCCCATGGCGGTCACATCGACCTGCTCGATGTCGCCGACGGCGTCGCGTTCATTCACATGGGCGGTGGATGCCAGGGCTGCGGCATGGCCGAGGTCACCCTCGGTCAGGGAGTGCGCACCGCGATCCTCGACACCTTTCCCGAGATCCGCGAGGTGCGCGACACCACCGACCACGCCCAGGGCGCGAATCCGTACTACCAGGCGGCCAA
>NZ_JAEKNS010000116.1:0-24667 GCF_016464765.1 Candidatus Aeolococcus gillhamiae
TCCACCGCGGTCTCCCTCGATGACCCGGTGCGCATGTACCTGCGCGAGATCGGCGAGGTGGCCCTGCTCACCAAGGAGCAGGAGGTGCTCTACGCGCAGCGCATCGAAGCAGGCGACGACGACGCCAAGCACCTGCTCGCCGCCGCCAACCTGCGCCTCGTGGTCAGCATCGCCAAGAAGTATTTCGGCCGCGGCATGCCCTTCCTCGACCTCATCCAGGAGGGCAACCTCGGCCTTCTCCGTGCCGTCGACAAGTTCGACTACCACCGCGGCTACAAGTTCTCCACGTATGCCACGTGGTGGATCCGCCAGGCGATCACCCGCGCCATCGCCGACCAGGCACGCACCATCCGCATCCCGGTGCACATGGTCGAGCTGGTCAACCGCCAGGCTCGCGTCGCGCGCCGGCTGGTCCAGGAGCTCGGCCGCGAGCCCGACGACGAGGAGATCGCCGAGGAGCTCGGGCTCACACCAGAGCGGGTCAAGGAGATCCGCAGGGTCGCGCAGGACCCGGTCTCGCTGGAGACGCCGGTCGGCGACGACGGCGACGCCGAGCTCGGCGAGCTCATCGAGGACACCGGCGCGATCCGGCCCCAGGATGCGGCCGCCAGCACCATGCTCGGCGTCGAGGTCGAGGACATCCTCGACACCCTCACCCCGCGCGAGCGACGGGTCATCCAGCTGCGCTTCGGACTCGTGGACGGCCATCCGCGCACCCTGGATGAGGTGGGCCGCCGTTTCGGGGTCACCCGCGAGCGCATCCGCCAGATCGAGGCCAAGGCGCTGCGCAAGATGCGCCACCCCTCGCGCAGCCGTCGCCTCGCCGACTTCCTCGACTGAGGCAGGGCGCCCACTGCGGGCTGTACCGATGTCTACACTTCGCGCCACGGGGGACCGCCCCGCTGGAGGGAGATTGACATGGCCTCAGTTCGTGACGACGTGATCCCAACACTGGAGAAGAGCTCGCTTTTCGCCGGGATGTCCCGCGACCAGATCCGCGCGGCCGCCGACCGCTTCGACGACTCCACCTATCTCGCCGGCCATGGCGTCCTCAAAGAGGGGCTGTCGGGACCGGACTTCTTCATCATCCTCGAGGGCAACGCCGACGTCATCGTCGACGGCAACGTCGTGCACCACCTCGCACCCGGTGACTTCTTTGGCGAGGTGGCCGCGCTCGACGGCAAGGACCGCACCGCCAGCATCAAGGCGACCACGCGGCTGCGCTGCCTGACGCTCGGCGACGGCAGCTTCCGTCGATTCCTCATCGAGAATCCGATCATCGCCGTCAACCTGCTTCCCGAGATCGTTCGCAGATTCCGCTCGGTGGCGCCGCACGCGCAGCCGGCGCAGGGTGGCGAGAAAGCCGGCTGAGCGCGCCGCCGGCAGCGGCGGCGACGGTGGTACATTGCCCGTACCGGGGTGCCCCGCGCGGGGCTGAGATCACACCCGTGAACCTGATCTGGGTCATGCCAGCGTAGGGAGTTCGGATGGCACGCACAGCTCGCGCTCTCACCATTGCCTCGTCCGATTCGGGTGGTGGCGCAGGAATCCAGGCCGACCTGCGCGCCTTCGCGGCGGCAGGCTGCCACGGCGCCAGCGTCATCGTGGCGCTGACCGCGCAGAACACGAGGGAGGTGACCGCCATCCACGCGGTCCCCACCGACTTCATCACCGCCCAGGTCGACGCCGTCTTCGACGACATCGGGGCCGACGCCGTCAAGACCGGGATGCTCCTGTCGGCCGAGATCATCGAGGCGGTCGCGGCCTCCCTGGCCGGCCGCGATGTGCCCCTGGTCGTCGACCCGGTGATGATCGCCAGCTCGGGCGCGCGACTCCTGCATGATGGCGCGCTCGAGGTGATGGTTGGCGCGCTGTTCCCGCTGGCGACGGTGGTCACCCCGAACCTCCCCGAGGCGGAACTGATCGCCGGCTTCCGCGGCACCCGGCGCGCGCTCGCCGAGCGCCTCTGCGAGATGGGCGCCGCCGCAACGATCGTCACCGGTGGTCATGGGCGCGATCCGGTCGATCACCTCTTCGATGGCCGCGATCACGTGGAGATCCCAGTCCCTCGCCACGCCATCGCGGCCACGCATGGCGCGGGGTGCACGCATTCGGCCGCGCTCGCCGCGCTGCTCGCCCAGGGATGGCCACTGCGCGAGGCGGCGCAAGGCGCGGCGGAGGTCGCCTCAGCAGCTGTTGCCCGCGGCCTCGCGGACATCGGCGCCGGCGACGGCCCCGTCGATGCCCTCGACATTCGCAGCCGCAGACTCGTGCCGCCCGCACCCTTGAGCGTCGGACGGATCGCATGACAACCCACGTCGGCGATACGGCTGCGGTGAGCACCGGCGATTCGCTGCGCCGGCTGCGCGAGCAGCGTCCTCTGGTGCACCAGATCACCAACTTCGTGGTCATGAACGAGACCGCCAACGCCACGCTGGCGATCGGAGCGCTGCCGGTGATGGCGCACGCCCCCGAGGAGGTCGCCGAGATGGCCAGCGTCGCCGGCGCGCTGGTGCTCAACATCGGGACGCTGACCACTGAATGGGTCGAGTCGATGATCCTCGCCGGGCGCGCTGCCAATTCCGCAGGCGTTCCCGTCGTCCTCGATCCCGTCGGAGCGGGCGCGACGGCATTGCGCACCGCGAGTGCGCAGCGCATCCTCGCTGAGGTCGGCGTCGCCATCGTCCGCGGTAACGCCGCTGAGATCGCCACGCTCGCCGGCAGAGCCGCCGAGATCCGCGGCGTCGAGTCCGTGGCGACCGGGGAGGACGCCGGTGACCTGGCCACCGCCGCCGCGAGCGCGCTCGGCTGCGTGGTGGCGGTGACCGGGCCTGTCGACGCGGTGAGCGACGGCGTCACCACGCTGCGCATCGCCAACGGCGATCCCATGCTGGCCACCGTCACCGGCACCGGCTGCATCGCCAGCGCCATCACCGGGTGCTTCGCCGCGGTCAACCACGATCGCCCGCTGCAGGCCGCCGCGGAGGCGCTGGTGGCGCTCGGCGTGGCCGGTGAGGATGCCGCCGTGCACAGCCGCGGTCCCGGCAGCTTTCACGTCGCCCTCTACGACGCGCTGTACGCGCTCTCACCGGATTCCATCGACGCCCGCGCCCGGGTGACGGCGGCGTGAAGCTGCACGCCATCGTCGACAGCGTCGAGGTGGCCGAGTGCGCCGTGGCCGCAGGTGCCACTGTGGTGCAGGTCCGTCTCAAGGACGCCGGCACGATCGCCCGTGTGGAGATGGGCAGGCGGCTCCGGCATCTTCCCGCCATCCTTGTCATCAACGACGATGTCGAGGCGGCGCTGCGCTGCGGCGCTGACGGGGTTCACCTCGGCCAGACCGATCGCGGCGCGGAGCGAGCCGTGGCCGCCGGCCTGCTGCTAGGCATGAGCGTCGCCGACATCGAGGAGGCCGAGGAGGCACAGGGCATCGGGGCGGCCTATCTCGGCGCGGGACCCGTGTGGGCGACGCCGAGCAAGACCGACGCCTCGCCGCCGATCTGCCTTGATGGCCTGGCCGCGATCTGCGCCGCGGTGCGCTGTCCTGTGGTGGCGATCGGCGGCATCGACGCCGGCAACGCGGCGTCCTGCATCGAGGCAGGCGCAGCCGGTGTGGCCGTGGTGCGCGCCGCGCACGATGCGGCGCGACTTCGAGCCGCGATCGACGGTGCGCTGCCGACCAGCGCGCCATCCTGACGGCACCGCAGTGAGCACGACCGTCACCGAGGAGGTCGAGGCCGGCGTCCTGGTGCGGGAGGGTGTCTACGGCGACAGCGTCGCCGCCATCGAGCCCGGCGGTGTCGAGTACATCCCCGCCGCGGAGCGACACGGCCGTCCCATCGAGCTGTTCTGGACGTGGATGTCGCCCAACTTCGAGTTCGCCACCGTGTATGTCGGTGTCCTCCCGGTGGTGCTCTTCGGGGGTGGCTTCTGGCTCACCGTGCTCGGCCTGGTGCTCGGAACGGCGCTCGGGTCGGTCACGCACGGCTGGCTGTCCACCTTCGGCCCGCGCTACGGAGTCCCGCAGCTCATTCAGAGCCGGGGCGCCTTCGGGTTCGTCGGCAACCTGCTGCCCGCCGCGCTCAACACCCTCACCTCGGGCGCGGGATGGGTCGCCGTCAACTCGGTGAGCGGCGCCTTCGCCGTGCAGACGTTCTTCGGCCACGTCGGCTGGCGGGTGCCCCCCTTCTGGCTGGCGCTCGCCGTGGTGGTGTCCGTCGAGGTGGCCATCGCGTTTGTCGGCTACAACATGGTGCACCGTTTCGAGCGGGTCATCTTTCCCTTCCTCGGCCTGGTGTTCGCCGCCTGCTGCCTGTACATCTTCGGTCACACCAACGCGCAGCTCGGGTTCAACGCGGCGGCTCCGGCAGCGGCCGGCGGTCAGGTCGGCGCCTTCATCCTGGCGGTGTTCTTCGCGTACGCCTACGCGGTGAGCTGGAACCCGTACGGTGCCGACTACGCGCGCTACCTGCCCAGGAACACACCGGCGTTGCGCGTGGCGCTCGCCGCTGGATTGGGGATCTTCGTCTCGTGTGCTCTGCTGGAGATCGCCGGCGCCGCGCTGGCGACCGTCGCGGGCACGTCGTGGGGACCAAATGATGTCCCGACCGACCAGTTCGTCAAGCCGCTGCCGGACGCGCTGGGCCTCATCGCCACCGTGGCCATCGCGCTCGGTGCCGTCGCCGCCAACGTCCTCAACCTCTACAGCGCGGCGATGTCCTTCCTGACCCTCGGCATCAGGCTCACGCTGCGGCGCCGGCGCGCCATCGTTGCCGTCGCGTTCGGCATCGTGGGGTTCGGTGTCGGCCTCACCGGCGGCGCGGCGCCGGGCAGCAAGTACGAGGCGTTCCTCTTCTTCAACACGTACTGGATCGTGCCCTTCATCGCGGTGGTGCTCACCGACTGGACGGTGCGCCGCGGCCGTTACCGCGAGGCCGGCTTCTTCGATCCGCGCCACCGGCCCTGGAAAGGCGTGGTGGCGATGGTCGCCGGCATCGCCGCCTCATTCCCCTTCTGGAACCAGACGCTGTTCGTCGGCGTGGTGCCGTCGAACGCTCCGCAGGTCGGCGACATCAGCTTCGTCGTCGGCTGCGTCGTCGCCGTCATCACCTACCTGGCATTGCGCCCCCGGGCTACAGCTCCAAGCGCGCCCGTGCCGCCCGCAATCGCTGCACCGAGACCTCCGAGCCGATGAACGCCATCGCGTCGAAGACGGGAACGCCCTGGGCGCGGCCCAGGATGGCGATGTAGAGCACGCGGAAACCGTCGCGCGCCTTGACGCCTCGCTCCTCGAGCATCGCGGTGAGGCGCTCGCGCATGGCGGTGACATCCTCGAGCGCACCGCGCTCCACCTCGGCGCAGCCCGCGTCGAGCAGCGCGATGGCGGTGTCCTTGTCGACCTTGCGAGGTGGGAAGACGACGTCGTCGTCCCACGGCGCGTCGCCGAGCAGGGGCGCGGCCAGCTCGGTGGCGTCGCGCATCGTCACCATGCGCTCCTGGAGGAGCGGCACCAGCTTGCGGCGCGTCTCCTTGCTGGTCCCGGGCAACCAGAACTCGAGAAGCTCGACGAGCTCCTCGACCGGAAGCCGGCGGATGTGCTGGCCGTTGAGCGAGTCGAGTCGCTTGGGATCGAATACCGCCGCCGAGTCGTTGACGCGCTCGAGCGAGAAGCGCTCCACCAGATCGGCCGGGGTGAACACCTCCTCCTCGGTTCCCGACGACCAGCCGAGCAGCGCCATGGCGTTGACGACCGCCGGGGCCAGGTAGCCGAGCTCGCCGTACTCGAGCACGTTGCGCGCGCCGCGCCTCTTGCTGAGCTTCTGTCGATCCTCACCGAGCACCGGTGGCACGTGCGCAAACCGCGGCGGCGTCCACTCGAACGCGTCGTAGAGGCCGAGGTGCTTGGGCGTCGAGGGGATCCACTCGTCGCTGCGGATCACGTGGGTGATCTCCATGAGGTGGTCATCGACCACGACGGCGAGGTGGTACGTCGGAAAACCGTCGGACTTGAGCAGCACCTGGTCGTCGATGTCCGCGTTGTCGAAGGAGATCTCGCCGCGCACCACGTCATCCCAGGTGGTTCGCCCGGGCGCGATCAACTGACGCAGCACGGCGGCCATGCCGGCGGCGCGCTCCTCGCGGACCTCGTCCTGCCTGCCCAGGCAGCGGCGGTCGTAGCGTGTCGGCCGGCGGGCGGCGCGTTGCTGCTCGCGCATCTCCGCGAGCCGCTCGGGGCTGCAGGTGCACCAGTACGCAGCGCCGCGTTCCATCAGAACGTCGGCGTGCTGGCGATAGACGTCGGTGCGCTGCGATTGGATGTAGGGACCGTGCGGACCACCAACCTCGGGGCCCTCGTCCCAGGTGAGACCGAGCCAGAGCAGCGTCTCCATGATCAGGGCCTCGCTGTCCTCGAGATAGCGCTCCTGGTCGGTGTCCTCGATCCGCAGGATGCAGCTGCCGCCGCTGGACCGCGCCGCCAGCCACGCGAACAGGGCGGTGCGCACCGATCCGAAATGGAGTGGCCCGGTGGGGGAGGGAGCGAATCGTGTCCGCATCGGGATGCGGCCGTCGGTCACCTCGGGGCGGCGATGAGCAGCGCGACCACGGTCCAGACGATGAGCACACCAATGAACAGGGGTCCGTCCCAGCGGCGCGCGGCGATGCTCATGACACGCACCGAGCCGCCGCCGCGCGGGCCCTCGCTGACGTGCGCGACCCCACCGGCACCGGGCCGGCCGATGTCACCCATGCCCCATGCTGGTGGCGGGACCGGCGGCCCGGAGCGAGGCGTCACGTGGAGCCGCTCCTCGCGCTCGCGGGCACGCTCGTCGAGGATGACGCCGAGGATGACCATGGTCCCGAAGCCACCGGCACCGAGGCCGAGCAGGATCAGCAGGACGCCGAGAGCGACGTTGAGATAGTCGTTGTATGCGTGCGGACCCAGCAGCACGAGCAGGCCACCGGCGATGAGCGCCAGGGCCGTGATCCCGAAACCGATCACCTTGCCGGCGAGCTCTCGGACCGACATCAGTCTCTCCCGAAGCGAACGGCGACGACGCCGCCGAGTATAAGGAAGCCAGCGCGAAGGACACCGCTACCCTTGCGCGCGCGGCCCCATCGTCTAGTGGTCAGGACATCGGCCTTTCACGCCGGTAACGCCGGTTCGATCCCGGCTGGGGCTACGCCGCGCGGTGCAGCTCCGCCGGCCGTCAGCCCTCCGACTTCTTCCAACCCCAGGCGTGGCCGACGTACTGCTCCGTCACGTCGAAGATCTCGTACTCGTAGGGGCGGGTCACGATCCGTCCGCCGCCGATCACGGTGACGAACTCCTCGAGGATCTTCTCCGCGTCGCCGGTGCGGTGCAGTGGGTAGCACCTCACGTCGCCCCTCACCTGGTCGTTGATGGTGAGGTAGCAGCTGGTGTTGAACTCCGGCACGATGTCCACGCCATTCCCCCCTTCCGCGGCAGCTGGTCGTGTCGCCACGGCCACTTGCCTGCCCAGCGACTGTACCACGCACGTCCCAAGCGCTTCAGTCACCCCATGAGGCCATCGGACCACGACCGCTACCATCCCACCCCGTGCCGGAGCTGGGAGACGTCGATCCTGCGGAAGTCCGCGTGGCGCTTGCGACCACGGCTGCGCGGGTGATCAAGCTGGTCCGCTCGATCGAGAAGCCGGAGGCCCCAGCGGTGGGCAACTGGAACGCCGGTGACGTCGCGGTCCACCTGGCTCACGTCTGGGAGAACCTCACCGCGCTCGCCGACGCCAAGATGGAAGCCCCCCTGCAGGACATCGAGACGCTTGGCTCGCTCACCGAGGCGCTGGTGACGCAGGAGGGCGATCGAACCCCGGCGGCTCTGGCGGATCGAATCGCTGCCCGCGCCGCCGCGTTCCTCGCCGACAGCTCGCCGCTGACCCGCGACGCGCCCTCGCCCTGGCTGGTCCAGGGCATCGCGGTTCCGCGCGTAGCGCTGGCATGCCACATCCTCAGCGAGTGCCTGGTGCACGGCCACGACATCGCGCGCGCGCAGGGAGTCCGGTGGACGATCGAGCCGGCGCACGCCTCGCTGGCGCTGATGGGCTTCGCGTTCCCGCTGCTCGCGCGGCTGGACCCGCGCGCCATGGTCGACCAGCAGCGGACAGCCGGGTTCGAGGCGTGTTACGAACTGTCTGTCCGCGGTGCCGGCCACGTGTTCCTGCTGATCAGCGAGGGCGCGATGACGGTTGCCCCGCAACCGCGCCGGCGTGTGGACTGCCACGTCTCCGCAGCGCCGGCCACCCTCCTCCTTCTGCTGTTCGGGCGAATCAACCAGTGGTCCGCGATCCTTTCCGGCCGCCTGCTCGCCTGGGGACCGAAGCCATGGCTCGGTCCCAAGCTGCGCCACGTGCTGCGCAACCCCTGATGGTCAAAACGGCGGGGTAGCCGGTGCGCCACCATGTAGCCATGACTGCGACCCCCAACCTCGCGCACGGCCGCCATCCGGAGCGAGGAGCCACCGACCTGGAGACGGTTCGTGCGATCCTCGACGCGGAGCGCATCTGCCACGTCGCCTTCGTGGTCGACGGCTGGCCCTACGCGGTGCCCACCATCCATGCACGCGACGGTGACCGGCTGCTCATCCACGGCTCGACGCTGAGCCGCATGCTCGGCACTCTTGCCGGCAGCGTGCCCGTCTGCGTGGCCGTCACCGCGGTCGACGGCATCGTGTGCGCGCGCTCGGCGTTCAACCACTCCATGAACTACCGCTCGGCCATGGTCTTCGGCAGCGCCACCGCGATCGGCGATCCCCAGCAGAAGCTCGCTGCGCTGCGGATCATCGTCGAGCACGTCCTGCCCGGCCGCTGGGCCGAGGTGCGGCAGCCCACCCCCACCGAGCTGAAGGCCACCGAGATCGTGTCGATCCCACTCGACCGGGCCACCGCCAAGGTCCGCAACGCGGGCTCGATCGACACGCCCGCTGACCTCAAGCGGAGGGTGTGGTCGGGCGTGCTCCCCATGCAGACGCGTTTCGGGCCACCGGTGATGGTTGCTCCCGACGTCGCCGACCTGCCCCTGCCGCCGAGCGTCGCCGCCGCGCTCGGCGCCCGATTCGGCTGACCTGACGCCGCGCCGAGTCAGGCGCTCGCGGCAGCGATGGTTTGGTTCACCTGCTTGCGACGGGCGTCGTCGATCTCCTCCGCGGTGCGCTCATCGTCGCGGCTGAGCGCGTCCAGGTCGACGTCGCTGTAGCCGAGCACGCCCATGTCGGAGAACGCGGATCGCACCTGGTCACCGAACAGACCGATGTCCTTGAGGGTGGGGGCGATGCGCGTGAACAGCAGGCTGCGGAATTGCGTCTGCGCCTCGGAGGTGTTGACGAACCGCAAACACTCTTCGAGCGGCAGTCCGAGGTTGCTCCACACCTCCTCCGCGAGGAAGCGGTCGCGCATCAGGTAGCACGCCTCCACGCAGAATTCCTCGCGCTCCTGGCGTTCGCGCTCGGTCAGCTGTGGGTAGAAGTCGCGCAGCGCAAGCCGGCCGAACGCAACGTGGCGCGCCTCGTCCTCCATGACGTACGCGGTGACCGCTCGAGCCAGTGGGTTCTCGGCGACGTCGCGGATCAAGCCGAAAGCGGCCAGAGCAAGGCCCTCGATGAGCACCTGCATCCCCAGATAGGTCATGTCCCACCGCGAGTCCGTGACCACGTTGTCGAGCAGTGACTTGAGGTGCGGGTTGATCGGGTAGGCCAGGTCGAGCTTCTCATGAAGGAAACGTGAATAGGTCTCGACGTGACGCGCTTCGTCCATCACCTGGGTTGCCGCATAGAACTTGCTGTCGATGTCCGGCACGGTTTGGACGATCTTCGAGGCGCAGATCAGAGCACCCTGTTCGCCGTGCAGGAACTGTGAGAACTGCCATGCCGCGAGGTGATGCTTCAACTGGGCGCGCTCGCGCGGACCCATCTTCTCCCACACGTCGCTGCCGTAGATGGGCACGTACGCATCGAGCGACTCAAAGGGATTGTCGTGGTCCACCTCGATCGACCAGTCGATGCGGTCACGGCTGTTCCACTGCTTGGTCTTGCCCTTCTCGTAGAGGTTGAGAAGGCGATCGCGTCCCTCGTCGTATTCCCAGTTGAACACCGTCCGAGCGCCGCCTTCGACAATCCACCGGGTCTGATCGACAGGCAGCGTGTACACGCGAGTGGTCATGGTCTGCTCCTAGGCGGTGGCGCCCGCCGCGTCGGGGGCAATGTCGAGCCAGCGCTGCATCTCACCGCGCACGGCGCGTTGATGCAGCAGAGAGAGGAGTCGATCGGTGAGCGGGAGCCCGTTGTGCACCAGGTCGCGCAGCGTCTCCGTGTCGTGGCGGTGCAGCACCGGCTCGACGATCCGCGCCAGCTCGTCGGCAACCAGCCGTTCGACGGCGTCGCGGTACAGCGCCAGGCTTTCGATCGAGAACCCCGCATCCTCGGTGAAGCCCGCCGCGCGCATGGCGGCGACCAGGTCGAGGAGGCGCAGGTCACTGCTGCTGATCGGGCCTGTCGAGCCGATCAGGCCGAGCCGCTGCAGGCTGGCGATGTCGGTCGGCGCCAGCCGCTCGCGGACGGCGGCGAGCTCGGCGGCGCCGGCGGCCGGGTCGGGTTCGTCGAGCAGCGCGCCCAGCGCCTGGAGAGCGCGGATCTCCTCGACGGCGAGCTCCCCGCGCATCTCCAGGACGTGGGCGATGCTGCGCAGCGAGAGGTTGAGCTCGGTCTGGAGGTCACGGATCCAGCGGACCCGGGTGATCGTGGAATCGGGGTACAGCGCCTGGTTGCCCGCCGTCTTCCGGGCGGCGGGAAGCAGTCCTTGCTGCGCGTAGAAGTGGATGGTCGGGGCGCTGACTCCGGTGAGCCTGACGAGGTCGCGCATGCGGTGAACGGAGGAGGGCACGGCGGCGATGGTCGTCGCTGGGTCGTCAAGTGTCAAGTGTCACTTGACGTTCTGAGGAGACCGGAGCGAGGCGCCGTAACCGGGCCCACACCTGGGCCGTTCACTTGTCCATAATGTGATAGCTACGCTGTGGGGTTGCCGGCGATCACGATCGCCGGGAGGAATTCCGCAGCCATTCGGAGGCTGACGTGATCTCTCCCGCCCCACCGCTTCCCGGTGGCACCGTGCACACCTTCGACAAATCGGAGCTCACCCCGCAGAGGTCCCTGCGCGGCAGGCTTGTCGCGGTGCGCCGCCGTCGCCTTGCCGTGCGCGTGCGCAACTGGCTCGGCATCGGGCTGATCGCTACCTTCTCCGTGACCCTCTTCGCGGTGACCTTCTTCAGCCTGCTCGGCCGCTAGCAGCCGCGCCGGTCAGGCGACCGGCCTCAGCTTGCCGGCCACTCGACATCGCCGTGGAAGCCGGCGGGCTTCGGTGAGCGACGGTAGGCGGCGACGCCGTCCCGACTCCTCTCGATGGTGGTGGATCTCCCGTGTCCCGGGAGGACGACGGTCTCCGGCGGGAGCGGAAGCAGGCGCGACTCGATGCTCTCCACGATGGTCTCGAGGTCGCCTGCGGCGAACGTCTTGCCCGGCCCACCCCTGAAGAGAGTGTCGCCGCTGATGAGCGCGCCGCCGACGCGCAGCGAGATGCTCCCCGGGGTGTGTCCCGGGGTGTGGATGACCCCGACGCGGATCGACCCCACGCGCACCTCGGCGCCGTCCTCGAGGCGGCCATCGACCCGCTCCTCGGCGAGGTTGACCTCCGCCGCGCCCGCGTGAACCGGTGCGCCGGTGGCAGCGCGGACGGCCTCGTACGTTGCCCAGTGATCGGGATGCCAGTGGGTCGCGATGACCTGCTGCACCCCGCCCTCGGCCGCGATCGCGTCGAGCAGCGGGCCTTCGTCCAAGGGCATGTCCACCAGCAGGGACTTCCCGACGGAAACGTCACGCACGATATACGCGTTGTTGCCGTAGGGACCCATCGGGCCGACCTGGACAATGCGCACCCCGCCGTCCTCACGGACGGTGACCTCAGCCAACCGGTTCCTCGCCGCTCGCCTGTGCTCGCATCGCCGCCTTGTAGGCCCGCTTGCCTGCCTGGTACTGCTCGCGCTCGGCGACGGTGTGGACGTCGGCGAGGGTGGGGTAGTCCGGCGCCAGCGCACCCCACCCGCTCGGCTTGACGCCGAGGTGTTTGCCGAGGACGCCGAGGACGATGCGCGCCTTCATCTCACCGAAGCCGGGAAGTGCGCGCAGGCGGCGCTGCAGCTCGCTCGCGTCCGTCACCCCAGTCCAGATCGCGGCGGCGTCGTTGCCGTAGTCGGCGGCGACCGTGGCGCAGAGGGCCTGCACCCTGGCCGCCATGCTGGCCGGGAAGCGATGGATGGCGGGGCGCTGCCGGAACGCGGCCTCAAAGCGACCGGGATCGATCGCCGCCAGCTCCCGCGCGTCCAGGGTGCCGAGACGGCGCTGCATCTCGAGCGGGCCGAGGAACGCCTTTTCCACCGGGATCTGCTGGTCGAGGCAGAAGCCGATGAGCAGCGCCAGCGGGTCGCGGGCCACCAGCGCGTCTGCCGCCGGGTCGCCTGTCCACTCCATGCGCGGGGCCGTTTTCGTCTTCATGCGCCGCAGCCTAGCGCCATCGGTCGGACACCGGGCGCCCGACACTGCTGAACCGCGGTCACCCGGACGCTACACTCGCGCCATGTCCTGGCTGGGCCGTCTGTTCGCCGCCGCCCCGCCGCCGCCCGCGCCCAACACCGTGGTCATCCCTGACGAAATCGTCGGCCAGCTCGGCGGCGGTGATGCACCGCTGCAGACCACCGTCAACGATGCGCTGCGCAGCCTCATCGAGATCCGCCGCCGCGCCGCCGAGCACGACGCCGAGGGCCTGCCGTTCTGGTTGCGCCGCGAGGCCGGCCAGAAGGGCGAGATCGACGAATCTCTCCGCGACCGCGTTACCCAGCGCCGCGCCGCCGAGACCGACTGACGTTCCGTCACGGCCACCTTCACAAGGAGTGCATATGCGCGCATTGACGTACGTCGACATCGATCGGGTCGAGATGGCCGACATGCCGGTGCCGATCATCGAGGAGCCCACCGACGTCGTCCTGCGCGTCACCACCACCGCCATCTGCGGGAGTGACCTGCACGTCCTCCGCGGGCGCGTCCCCGGGGTCCTGCCCGGGACAACGCTCGGCCACGAGTTCACCGGTGTCGTCGAGGAGGTTGGATCGGCGGTCACCACGGTCAAGGCCGGGGACCGGGTGCTGGCCTCGTTCAACATCCCGTGCGGCAGGTGCTGGTTCTGCCAGCAGCGCTTGTTCAGCCGCTGCCCGGACGCGCGCACCGTCGGCTACGGCATGTTCGCCGGCGACCTCCAGGGCGCCCAGGCGGACTACGTACGCGTTCCCAATGCCGACCTCTGCCTGCGGATCATCGACGACGGGGTGAGCGACGAGACCGTCCTCTTCGCCGGCGACATCTTCACCACCGGCTACGACTGCGCGGTGGAGGGGCAGATCCACGAGGGCGACACGGTGGTCGTGCAGGGCTGCGGCCCGGTGGGGCTGATGGCCATCCAGGCGGCGCGCACCTTCGGGCCGTCGGCGATCTACGCGGTCGACACGGTCAGCCAGCGCCTCGAGGTCGCCCAGAGTTTCGGTGCCATCCCCGTCGACGCGTCAACCGTGCACGCGCCGAGCCACATCCAGGACCACACGGGCGGCCGCGGGGCGGAGGTGGCACTGGAATGCGTGGGCGCACGCCCCGCGCTCATCGACGCCATCGACTCCGTCCGCGCCGGCGGCCGCGTCAGCGTCATCGGCATCTACTCCGACCCGGGCATGGAGATGCCGCTGACGACGACGTTCCTCAAGGGCATCGACATCAAGTTCTGCGGAACCGCGAACATCGTCGGCCGCTGGGACGAGGCGCTGGCGCTGATCACCTCGGGCGCTGCCGACCCGGCGTCGATCATCTCCCACCGCATGAAGCTCGACGACGCGGTGCGCGGGTATGAGCTGTTCGCCAACCGCGAGGCGCTCAAGGTGGTACTGACTCCTTGAGCGCGCGAGACCGCTATCGCAAAGTGGTCCCAGGGGATGGACTCGAACCATCGATACACGGTTTTACAGACCGTTGCCTTAACCAGCTTGGCTACCCTGGGTCGCTTGCAGTATATGGGGTTTCCCTTTCCCCCTGAGGCGCCGTTGCGGGCCGTCCAGCTGGCTATGAGGCGGCGAACACGGACTTGCGACGTTTGAGATTTCGGTACACGCCGGCCTGGATGACGTCGCGTACCCGATCCGAGATTGCCAGCATGATGGCGGGATCTCCAGCGGCGTTGCACTCTGCCGCGGACAGCTGCAGCGGTGGGTGGAACTCGATGATCCAGGACGACGGGAGCGGCACCAGGCCGGCGGGCCCGAGCCACGGGAACGTGGGGGTGATCGGCGCGTAGGGCATGCCGATCAGCTTTGCCAGCCCGGGGATTTCCGCGAGGTTGGGATGGATCTCCTCGCTGCCGACGACGCTGATGGGGATGATCGGACTGCCGGTGCGCAACGCCGTCTCGACAAAGCCTCCGCGTCCGAAGCGGCGCAGCCGGTAGCGATCGGCGTACGGTTTGCCGGTCCCCTTGGCGCCTTCGGGAAACACCATTACGAGCTCGTCGTTCTCGAGAAGACGACGCGCATCGGCGTTGTGGGCGAGCGTGTTGCCGGTGCGCCGCACCAACCACGACGCACCCGGCATCGAAAACAAGCCGTTGAGCACCAGTGCGCGAGCATGCCGCGGCTGCGGGTGCTCGAGCAGCAGCGCGGCACGCACCATGGCCCCGTCGTAGGGGATCACGCCCGCATGGTTGGACACCAGCAGGGCCCGGCCCTCGGCGGGCACGTTCTCGACGCCGATGGCGCGCACCCGCCACCAGTTGCGATACACCCAGGCGACCAGCGGCATCAGCAGCTCCTCCGTCCACTCCTGGTCGAAGCCGAACTCGTCGACGGTGGTCTCACCGCGCCGGCGGCGCTGGGCGAGCTGGGTGTAGGTGTTGATGACATCGGCCACCGCGCGGGTCGCGCCGGCCACGTCGCCGGGGCCGACTGCGGCGAGACGGCGCACTCCGGCCGCGCCGAGCGCGGCCAGCCCGGGAAGGCTGCGCCGTAGCGAGCTCAGCGCCTCGATGTCGACCGGCGCCGACCGCGCCGGCTCGAGGTCGGCCTCGACCCTGCGCCGCTCCAGTTCGCGGTCGACGGCATTGAGGAGGCGGTGCACGGCGACGCGAAGCCCGGCTTCCCCGGTGGATGCGAGACGTCGCGTCGGCGCGGCTGCGCGGCTCATGGCCACCTATTCTCTCCGACCGGTGCGGATGCGTTCAGCGCCTGGCCGGCGGAAGTGCGGAGCGCATCTCCGCACTGACCCGATATGCCTCGACTGTGGCGAGGATCGCCTCAGGGTCGCCGGCCAGCGAGTCGACGAAATAGCCACCGTCGAAGGGACGCTGGGCGGCGCGCAAGAGGGCCGCAGCAGGCTGGCGGCGCGGCGCGGGCACACCGGCGATGAGCCGGTAGCCGAGCACGTGCCGGTTGCCGGCGCGGGTCAGGCCTACAGCCTCGATGACCTCCCACCGCGTCAGCGTGCTGAACGGGTACTGGCGCTGCACGAGCCCGTCTCGGGTCAGCTCGAGAGTCGGTCGCAGGATCAGCCCGGTGGTGACCAGCGCGACCAGCGGGGACGCGCAGATGAACCATCCGATGGTGGCGCCGTTGAGGAGGCAGAGCACTCCGCCGACCTCGGTGACCACCGCCAAGGGAATAACGAGCGCGGCCGGGCGCCGCGCACGGAAGACGACGCGGCCCCCTCGAGCGCTGATCGGCGCGCCGGTCGTCGCGGTCGCAGACTCGCCGTCGGTCACCCGGCGATGGTAAGCAGAGCCCGTGACGCCGCCGCTCTGCCATGGTGCTCCGGTGCCGGTTCTCGCGTTCTCAGCGCTGGATGCGCTCCTCGTCGTCATCCTTGCGGCCGCGGGGTTCGTCGTGGTAGCCCTGGTCTGCGCGACGATCCTCGCGGTGCTCCACGTGGTGCTCCCCTCCACCGACAGCGGTGCCGACGAGATCGACCGGCTCCATCCCCCCGAGGAGGAGGTCGCTGCCCCCGCCGACCCCGCCCGGCTTGACAGCGGAGACAACGCATAAGGTATCCTTTATCAAAGGAAACGTTATGCAAGCACCTCCACGCGCCCCCAATCCCGCCCCTCGCAGCGTCCGCCGGGCCTTGCCCGGCAGCATCGCCGCGGGCGCCAGCGACCTCTCGGTCGCCTTCGAAGGGCTCGCCAATCCGACCCGGCTGCTCATCGTCGAGAGCCTCGCCACCATCCCCGAGATGCGCGTCAGCGAGCTCGCCGAGCTCTGCATGGTGTCGCAGCCACGGATGAGCTGGCACCTGCGCATCCTTCGCCGAGCCGAGATCATCCGCACCCGGCGCGACGGCCGCGAGGTGTTCTGCCGGCTCGACCGCGACGCCATCGCGCAACACCTTCGTGCCTTCGTTCGCCTCGTCTCAGCGCGCGCCGACTCGACCAGCGATGCGCTCGCCCAGAGTCTTCAGCCAGTCAGTGAGGGAATCTCATGAGCAGCAAGGTCAGAGTGGCCATCATCGGCGTGGGCAACTGCGCCTCGTCCTTCGTCCAGGGTCTCGAGTACTACAAGAACGCCGACCACGGTGACTCCGTCCCCGGTCTCATGCACGTCGACCTCGGCGGCTATCACATCAGCGACATCGAGATCTCGGCCGCCTTCGACATCGACGCCGAGAAGGTCGGCAAGGATGTCAGCCAGGCGATCTTCAGCGGTCAGAACAACACCGTGAAGTTCAGCGACGTGCCCCACCTCGGCGTGCCCGTGCAGCGCGGCATGACCCACGACGGTCTCGGCAAGTACCTCTCCGAGGTGATCAAGAAGGCGCCCGGTTCGACAGTCGACATCGTCGAGGTGCTCACGTCCACGAAGACGGACGTTGTCGTCAACTACCTGCCCGTGGGCAGTGAGGAGGCGACCCGTTGGTACACGGAGCAGATCCTCACAGCCGGCTGCGCGATGGTCAACTGCATGCCGGTGTTCATCGCCCGCGAGGAGTACTGGCAGAAGCGCTTCGAGAAGGCAGGCGCCTGCATCATCGGTGACGACATCAAGTCGCAGGTGGGCGCGACCATCATGCACCGCGTCCTCACCCGTCTCTTCCGCGATCGCGGCGTCGAGATCGAGAACATGTACCAGCTCAACTTCGGCGGCAACACCGACTTCCTGAACATGCTCGAGCGCGAGCGCCTGCAGAGCAAGAAGATCAGTAAGACCAACGCGGTGCAGTCCCAGCTGGAGCACCCTATGGCCGAGCGCAACATTCACGTGGGACCGTCGGACTACGTACCCTGGCTCAACGACCGCAAGTGGGCGTACATCCGCATCGAGGGCAAGTCCTTCGGCGACGTGCCTCTCAACATGGAGCTGAAGCTCGAGGTGCACGACTCGCCGAACAGCGCCGGCGTTGTCATCGACGCGGTGCGCTGCTGCAAGCTCGGCATCGATCGCGGCCTGGTTGGCTCGCTGGAAGGCCCGTCGAGTTACTTCATGAAGTCACCGCCACGGCAGGTTCCCGACTCGGTGGCGCGTGAGCTCACCGAGCAGTTCATCGCCGGGTCGCCCGCCACCGCGGCCAATGGCAGCGGCAACGGCACGAGCCACGCCGCAGTGAGCGCGACCGAACCGGTCACAGAGCCGGTCACCACCGCCGCCGACTGACTCGGAGCGGGACGGTGGTCGAGGCGGGCCGGGGGTCGACGCTCCCGGCCCGTTCGCGTCTGTTCCCCTGGCGGCAGCGTCGCGAGCCGATGCTGCCGTACCACCTCTATCGCGCGGGCTCCGGCCTGGTGAGGGTGCTGCCGCGCCGCGCCAGCTTCGTGCTGGCCGACCGCGTCGCGGACGTGCTCCTCGCCGCCGTTCCGCGGAAGTTCGACCCACTGCGCAACAACCTGCGCCACGTCCTGCCCGACCTCGGCGACCGCGAGCTGCACAGGATCGTGCGTCGCAACCTTCGTCACCTGTCGCGGAGCTGGGTGGACGTGATGGCGATGCCGCTGGATCCGGCAGGCACGACGCGGCGGCTGCGCGAGGTCAACCTCCACCACTACACCGACGCGCTCGACCGCGGCAAGGGCGTGGTGGTCGTCTCGATGCACTTCGGTGCCTGGGAGACCGGGCTGGCCGCCTGGAACGGCGGTGGCGGCCAGCTGGCCCTGCTCGCCGAGCAACTCAGGCCGCAGAAGCTGTTCGAGGCGATCGCCGGCGCGCGCGGCGCGCTCGGTGTCAAGGTGATCCCGATCGACATCGAGACCATGCTGCACGGCGACGTGCAGACGGCGCGGCGCATCGGCGCGGCGGCGATGCGTGAGGTCTTCAAGCACCTGCGCGGCGGCGGCGCCATCGCCATCGCCATCGACCGCGACCTCAGCGGCACCGGCACACAGATGCCGTTCTTCGGTGCTCCCGCTCCCATCCCGCTCGGCGTGGTCGAGGTGGCCATGCGCAGCGGCGCGGCGGTCGTGCCCATCGTGCTGCCGCGCACCAGTTGGGGCGCGGAGGGGCGCGTCTTCCCAGAGATACCGTACGACCCCGACGCCCCGCGGGAGGCGGAGTCGGCACGGATCGCGGGCGAGATCCTCGCCATCTTCGAGACCGTGATCCGCGCCAACCCCGACCAGTGGCACGTGCTCGACCCCGTGTGGCCGGAGAGCGCATCGTGAAGGTGTGCCTCGTGTCGCCGTACGACTACATGCACCCCGGGGGGGTGACCGAGCACGTCCGCCATCTCGCCGACGTGCTGCGCGAGCGCGACCACCAGGTCACCGTCCTCGCCCCGTCCAGCCGCGTCGGCGACGAGCACGGGATCCCAGGGTACGTCCGCATCGGGCGCAGCGTGCCCGTGAAGAGCAACGGCTCGGTGGCGCGCATCGCGCTCAGCTTCCACCTGGTCCGCCGGGTGCGCGCGCTGCTCGACGACAGCGACTTCGACGTGGTCCATTACCACGAACCGCTGGTGCCGAGCCTGCCGATCACCGTGCTGCGCTTCCACCGTGGCGCCAACGTGGGCACGTTCCACACGGCCGCGCGGCGCAACCTCGGCTACTACTACGGGCGCCCGTTCCTGGGTCGCTACTTCAAGCGGCTGCACGCCTGCATCGCGGTGAGCGTGCCCGCCCGCGACTTCATCTCACGCTACTTCCCCGGCGACTATCGCATCGTCCCCAACGGCATCGACACCAGCCGATTCCGTCCCGGCCAGCCGCCCGTTGCCGAGCTTCGCACGCCGGGGATGAAGACGCTCCTGTTCGTCGGGCGCATGGAGGAGCGCAAGGGATTCGGCATCCTCCTCGAGGCGTATGCCCAGCTCCGCCGCCGGCGCGCCGACCTCCGCCTCGTTGCCGTCGGGGACGGGCCCCAGCGCGAGGGCTACGAGCGCCAGGTGGATTCCTTCGGCATACCCGACGTGCTGTTCAGCGGGCGGATCAGCAACGAGATGCTCCCCCGGTACTACACGTCCGCCGACATCTTCTGCAGCCCCGCGACAGGCGGCGAGAGCTTCGGCATCGTGCTGCTCGAGGCCATGGCCAGTGGCGTGCCCGTGCTGGCCTCCGCGATCCCCGGCTTCACCGCGGTGATCGACGCCGGTAAGGATGGGTTGCTGGTCCCGCCCAACCAGCCCCGCGTGCTGGCCCAGGCGATCGACACCCTGCTCAATGACGACGACCTCTCCCGCGCGATGAGCGCCAACGGGCTGCGCACCGCGCAGCGGTACGACTGGCATCGCGTCGCGGACTCCGTCCTCGACGTGTACGAAGAGGCGCGCGGACGAAGCCGCGTGCACATGGTGGCTGCCGGTGTTCACCGCCAGGTTTCAGGAATGGGTTAGGGCCGGGGCGCGGCGCCTGGTGCCGGCGCTGCGACTCCTCGGCTTCACACCCAACACGCTCACACTGGTCGGGCTGGCCATCTGTGCCGCCTCCGCGGTGCTGGTCGCGCTCGGCCACCTCATCCCCGGGGGCATCCTGCTGCTGCTCGCCAGCGCCTTCGACATCCTCGACGGTGCCGTCGCCCGGGTGACCGGCAAGGTGTATCGCTACGGCGCGTTCCTCGACTCGACCACCGACCGATACGCCGAGTCGTTCACGTACATTGCTCTCCTCTGGTATTTCATCATTCAGCAGCCGGGGCACACCATCGAGCCGATGCTGGTGATCGTCGCGCTCACCGGCTCGCTGCTGGTCTCGTATGTGCGCGCGCGGGCCCAGTCATTGGGCTTCGTCTGTGACGGCGGTGTCTTCGCGCGCCCGGAGCGAGTGGTGCTCACCGTGGTCGGGCTACTCGTCCCGCCGATCCTGTTCGGCTGTCTGGTGGCGCTGGCCGTGTTCACCAACATCACCGCCGTGCAGCGCATCTGGTTCGTGTGGCGTCAATCGCTGAAGACCGCTCCCGCCGACACGTGAGCGCGCTGCTCGGCTGGGCACGTTGGGAGTTCAGCCGCCGGATCGAGGTCAACGGCGTCATCGTGTACCTCATCTGCGAGCGCCTGGTGAAGGCGGTGGTGCTCATCGGGGGCGGCATCCTCCTGCTCGTGCTCGCCGCGCACGCCGACCTGCGTACCCTGGCGGCCAACGCGCAGAGCGAGCTCAACCTCGGCGCGGGCACGTCGCTGTGGCGCCGTCTCTTCGAGCAGGCGCTGGCCAAATTCGGCACGCACGCCGACCCGATCGCGGTGGGCGCCATCCTCTACGGCGCGCTCGAGGTCACCGAGGCGGTGGGCCTGATCCTGCGCCGGCGCTGGGCGGAGTACCTGGTGTTCGTCGCCACGATTGCCTTCCTCCCGTTGGAGATCGACGAGCTGGTGCGCAAGGCGTCCGCGCTCAAGGCGCTGGCGCTGCTGCTCAACATCGCCATCGCGGTGTACCTGGTGTGGCGCAAGCAGCTGTTCCTGTCGCGCAAGCGGAGCTCACCGACGGAGGCCTGACTCGCGGCTGCCGCAGTCAGCGCGCGACCGCGCTCTCCACGGCGGCGGCGGTGGGCAGCAGCAGCTCCTCGGCACCCGGCGGTCCGACCAGCTGCAGGCTCGCCGGCACTCGGCTGCTACCCAGGGGCACAGGTTGTGCGGTGCACGGCGTGCCGGCGAGGTTGAAGAGCGCCGTGTTCCTGGTCATGTCGAGAACCAGCGCCGTGTTGTCGTCGCCGAGCTCGTCGAGTCGCGGCGGGAACATGGGCAGGGTGGGCAGGGCAAGGAGCTCGACCCGATCGAACAGCTCGAGCAACGCCGCCCGCCATGCAGCCGCCTGGCGGCGAACGACGTCGACGTCGACGTCGACGGTCGGGCGGACGAGCTCGGCGAGCTCGAAGGCCATCAGCGTGTCGTCCCCGAGCCCGCTCCGATCCTCGAGGAGGTGATGGTCGGAGGCCCAGAACTCCGTGAGATAGATCGCGGTGAAGGCGTCCGTGGCCGCCGCCCAGCCGGGCAGCTCGACGTCGACGATCTCGAGCTCGGCCGCGCGCAGCGCAGCGTTGACGGCTGCTTCGATGTCCGGAAGCCCGTCGCTGCGAACGCGGCCGACGACGCGCGCCGCTGTTGGCGACACCACGAACCCCGGCTCGAGAAGGCGCATGCCGACATCCAGACCCGCGACGCCGGTGGCGATCGGACCGATGGTGTCGAGGCTGGGCGCGAGCGGCCAGACCCCGTCGAGCGCGACCCGGCCGTGCGTTGTCTTCAGCCCGCAGACCCCGCAGCATGCCGACGGGATGCGCACCGACCCGCCGGTGTCGGAGCCGAAGGCGACGTCGGCCTCGCCGGTGGCCACGGCGACCGCTGACCCACTCGACGAACCGCCCGGCAGCAGCGCCGGATCGAGCGGGTTGACCGGGGTGCCGAACCACGGGTTGGTGCCGAACGGCAGCACGGCGAGCTCGTGCAGGTTGGTCTTGCCGACGATGCGTGCGCTCGCCTCACGGGTGCCGCGCAGGCAGGCGGCGTCGCGCCGAGCCGGCTGCGCGGTTGCCTGGACGGCGCGGCACCCGGCGGTGGTCGGCACGCCGGCCACGTCGATGATGTCCTTGACCGCGACGCGGGGCCCCGGGCCGGCGGAGTCCAACCGCGTGATGAATGTGGCCATTGTTCGGATCCTAGGGCAGCGCCACGCGCACCCGGGTGTCCGCACTCGGCATGATCAGACGAGCCGCACACTCGACTGCACGGGAGACGGGCACGTGGAGCTGGGACTGAGAGGACGCACCGCCTTCGTGGCTGCCGCCAGCAACGGCATCGGCAAGGGGGTGGCGCTCGGCTTCGCCGCCGAGGGGTGTGACGTGGGCATCTGTGCGCGCAACGGCGAAGCGCTGGACAGCGTGGCCTTGCAGATCCGCGCCGCCGGAGTGCGCGCCACGCCGGCGGTCGCCGACGTCACCGACGTCGACGCGGTGCGCGTGGCCATCCAGGAGACCGTCGAGGCCACGGGTCGGCTCGACGCGCTGGTGGTCAACGCGGGCGGCCCGCCGCCCGGGCACTTCGCCGACGTCGGCGACGAGCAGTGGGAGCAGGCCTTCCAGCTCACACTGATGAGCGCCGTGCACCTCGTACGCGAGGCGCTGCCCGCGCTGCGGCGCTCCGACGCCGCGAGCATCCTCTTCCTGGCGTCGTGGTCGGTGAAGCAGCCGATCGATGGGCTCCTGCTCAGCAACTCGATCCGCGGCGCGGTGAACGGGCTCGCCAAGACGCTCGCCAACGAGCTGGCGCCCGCGGTGCGCGTCAACTCCATCCTCACCGGTCGCATCCGCACCGAGCGCACCGAGGCCCTGGCGAGCCACAACCACCCGACCGCGGACGTCGACACCGTGCTGGCGCAGGAGGCGAAGGCGATTCCAATGCAGCGCTTCGGGACCGTGGAGGAGCTGGCCCGCGTCGCGGTGTTCCTCAGCTCACCGGCGGCGAGCTACGTCAGCGGCGTCGCCCTCCCGGTCGACGCGGGCGTCATCCAGGCGGTGATGTAGCCGCGTCGCGCTAACAGCTCGTCGTCGTGCCGAGGATGGCGATGATCCCGACCAGGTTGAAGAGGCCGTGCACGATCGCGCCGGGAAGCAATGAGTCGGAGTACTCGTAGAGGAGCGCGAGGATGACGCCGACGCCGAAGAGCGGCAGCGCCAGCACCAATACGACGTGTGCCGCAGAGAACACCGCGGCGCTGATCACGACCGCGGGGAGCACGGGCAGCCGGCGGCGCAACCAGCCGTAGATGAATCCCCTGAAGATGCTCTCCTCCGCCAGGGGCGCGATCAGGCACACCAGCGGGATGGCCACCGCGACGTAGCCGCCGTATTCGTCACGGACCGCCGTGCACTGCGTGTTCGGCGAGTTGGGCAGGATCTGGGTGGCCAGCGAGCCGAGCCACTCCGCGACGATCAACGCCACCACCGCACCGGCAATTCCGATGGCCAGCCACGGCAGCCAGCCCAGCGGACCGAGCGAGCGAGGCAGGCGCCAGCCGAGGTCGCGCAGACGCAGGCCGCGGCGCAGCAGCAGCAGGACGGCCAGCGCCGCCGCCGCCGCCGCATATGAGGATGCCTGGCCGGCGAACGACTCCACGGCGGTGCGCGCCGTGGGCTGGAGCCCGCCGTCGAGCGCCTGAGTGAGGCCCACGATGAGGCTGCCGGTGAGCAGCACCGCCGCGGCGGCGGCGGGGATGAACGCCGCGACGTCCGACCAGTCCCAATGCCCGGCGCGACCGGGGGCATCGGTCGGGCGCGGCAGCTCCGCCGGCCGATGATCGGCAGCGACGCGCATCCCCACCACGACCAGCACGATCGGCGAGACGAAGGCGGCCACGATCAGCGCGGCCCGGGCTGCGGATGAGGACGCGGACTGGCTCGAGGCGATGAAGGTGAGGAAGGCGAGCGGCGCCGCGCCGTACAGGCAGTACCTCGCGTAGCTGGCCCGCGGAGGCAGGGTCGCGGGCGGTGCGCCCAGGGGGGCGGTCGGCAGGGACACGGGCGGCCAATTCTGCACAATCGTTTGATGGCGGCCCCCTCCACACTGATCGGTCACGAGGACCTGCTCGGGTGGCTCGAGGCCGCCCGCGTCGACGGCGCGCTGCCCCACGCGCTCCTGCTCAGCGGGCCGTCGGGGGTCGGCAAGACCGCGGTCGCGTTGCACCTTGCCGACGCCGTGCTCGAGGGGGCGGCGTGGCCGGGTGGCCTGATCGCCCATCCCGACCTCTGGCTCGAGGACACCGACGGCGAGCGCATCGGCATTGACCGCATCCGCGCTGGTGCCAGGGCGGAGGCAGGGCCCAGCCTGCAGGACGCCATGAGCCTGCGCACCTACGCGGGCGGGATGCGCGTCGCCATCGTGGCGCGCGCGGAACGGCTCACCGAGCAGGCTGCCGACGCGCTGCTGAAGACCCTCGAGGAGCCGCCGCCGGGGACGGTGATCGTGCTCTGCGCCGCCAACCCGGAGGCGCTGCCCGCGACCATCCTCTCGCGCGCGCAGCACGTGTCCCTGGCGACGGTGCCAGTGACGCGGATCGTCGCCTGGCTGGAGGCAGCCACCATCGAGCCGCGCCTGGCCAGGCTGGCCGCGGGACTGTCCGGCGGCCGTCCCGGCCGCGCCTCGCGGCTGGCC
>NZ_JAEKNS010000018.1:0-4228 GCF_016464765.1 Candidatus Aeolococcus gillhamiae
TGCGTATTTCGGGGGAAACCGACCACCCATTTCGGCGGAATCCGACCAGCTGTTTCGGATGAAAGCGATCAGCCATTTCGGAGTTTCCGACCGGCCGTTTCGGGGTTTTCGACCAGGACGGCGGTGGAGGGCGAGGCGGGCGGCAGCGTGAGGTGAGGAGGGCTCGGCACCCTCGCTCGGACAGTCCCAGCAGACGTCCGAGGAGAGATGCCGATGCCCCGACCCCGATCCGCCATGCGCAAGGTACGAGAGGTTCTCCGCCTGACCCTCGGGGAGCGGCTGAGCCGGCGCCAGGTTGCGACGGCGCTGGGGATGCCGCCGACCACGGTGACCGACTACGTGGCGCGGGCGCTGGCGGCCGGGCTGAGCTGGCCGCTGCCCGAGGAGCTCGATGACGGCGCGCTGGAGGCGCGCCTCTTCGTGCAGGTGGCGACGATGCAGGGGCTGACCCGGCCGCAGCCGGTGTGGGCTGAGGTCCACCGCGAGGCACGGCGCAAGGGCGTGACGCTGCAGCTGCTCTGGGTCGAGTACAAGCAGCGCCATCCCGACGGGTACCAGTACACCCAGTTCGTGCACCACTATCGGCAGTGGGCTCGCGGCGTGGACGTGGTGCTGCGCCAGGACCACCGCGCCGGCGAGAAGGCGTTCATCGACTTCGCCGGCCAGACCGTGCCGATCACCGACCCGCGCACTGGTGTGGTGAGCGCGGCCCAGCTGTTCGTGGCCGTGCTCGGCGGCAGCAGCCTGACCTACGCGGAGGCACTGCCCTCCCAGGAGCTGCCCCACTGGATCGCAGCCCACGTCGGCGCCTTCGAGTTCTTCGGTGGCGTGCCGGAGATCCTCGTTCCCGACAACCTGCGCTCCGCAGTGACGCGGGCCCACCGCTACGAGCCGGAGATCAACCCGACGTACCAGGAGATGGCGGCTCACCACGGGAGCGTGGTGATCCCGGCACGGCCGGCGAAGCCGCGCGACAAGGCCAAGGCGGAAGCCGGAGTGCTGCTCGCCGAGCGATGGATCCTGGCGAGCCTGCGGCACCACACCTTCTTCTCCCTCGCCGAGGCCAACCTGGCCATCGCCGAGCGCCTGGACTGGCTCAACGATCGGCCCTTCCAGAAGATGCCGGGGTCACGGCGCAGCCTCTTCGAGGAGGTGGAGCGTGCAGCGCTGCGGCCGCTGCCGGCGCGGGCATACGAATACGCGACGTGGACGCGGGCGACGGTGAACATCGATTACCACGTCGAGGTCGAGCACCACTACTACAGCGTTCCGCACCAGCTGGCCCGGCAGGTCTGCGACGTGCGCCTCACCGCGACGACGGTGGAGGTACTGCAGCGCGGACGCCGGGTGGCGAGCCATCCACGCAGCCATGCGCGCGGTGGCCACACCACGCTGTCCGAGCACATGCCCGAGTCACACCGCCGCCACCTCGAGTGGACGCCGGGGCGGATCGTGCGCTGGGCGCAGACCTCGGGCCCATCCACCGCCGCGGTGGTGGACGAGATTCTGCGCTCGCGGCCGCATCCTGAGCAGGGCTTCCGTTCCTGCCTCGGCATCCTGCGGTTGGGCAAGCGGTATGGCGACGAGCGCCTCGAGGCGGCGTGCACGCGGGCGCTGGCGCTGCGCGCCTTCAGCTACCGCAGCGTGGAGTCGATCCTGCGCCGCGGACTCGATCGCCAGCCACTGGCCACGCGTGTTCTGACCACGACATCGGTCGCCCACGACAACGTGCGCGGCGCCCCCTACTACCAGTGACCAGGAGGACGACGATGCTCATCACCCCGACCGTGGACAAGCTGCACGCGCTCGGTCTCAGCGCCATGGCCCACGCGCTGACTGAACAGCAGGCGAGCAGCAACTACACCGAGTTGGCGTTCGAGGACCGGCTCGGCCTGCTCGTGGACCACGAGACCCAGGTACGCGCCAACCGCCGCCTGGAGCGGAACCTCAGGACCGCCAAGCTGCGCGCCAGCGCTTGCGTGGAGGACATCGACTTCCGCGCACCGCGCGGCATCGATCGCTCGGTGGTGCTGACGCTGGCCTCATCCCACTGGGTCACCGCTCACCAGAACCTGCTCATCGTGGGGCCCACCGGCGCGGGAAAGACCTTCCTCGCCTGCGCACTGGCGCACGCCGCGGTCCGCGCCGGGCACACCGCACTCTACCTGCGCGCGCCGCGGCTGCTCGACGAGCTCGCTGTGTCCCACGGTGACGGACGCTTCGCCCGACTGATGGCCGCGTGGACCCGCGTCGACGTATTGCTCATCGATGACCTCGCGCTGCGCCCGCTCACCACCGACCAGGCCGGTGATCTGCTCGAGGTCATCGAGGACCGCAACCAACGGCGCTCCACCATCGTGACCAGCCAACTGCCGGTGGCCAACTGGCATGAGGCGCTGGGCGATCCGACTCTCGCCGACGCCATCCTCGACCGTCTCGCCCACAACGCCCACCGTCTCGAGCTCCGCGGTGACTCGCTGCGGCGAGAACCGTCCGCCACCGCGTCACCCCAACCAGATGTATCGGCCGGAGTCGGCCGCGCCCGAAAACGTGCCGCTGAGAGCCCCTCAGAGACGCGATGACCTCTTGTCGTGACGCCCAGCACCTGGCCAGATCCGGCCTCGGCTGGCACACTACACCCCACCGACGCTCACGAAAAGGAGGTACGCAGGGGACGACATCCTGACCACGTCGCTGCCGCTCCGCCGACAGCGCCCTCAGGGTGATCGAATACTCCGGGCCGGCTGATCGCTTTCGACCGAAACGAGTGATCGCTTACTCCGAAATGCGCACTCAGGAGGCCGCTGCAGGCCAGTCAGCTCAGGGAGAGCAGGTCCCGCCGTCGCGGCGGCATCCCGGACTGTCTGGCGACCAACTCGCAACCGCGTGTGCGAGGGCTCTCGACTGCGCTCTCCCCGACTTCGAGGCGATGAACTCGGGTGCTCGCTACGACTGGATGTCCCAGTTCCAGAACGACTACAACACTCAAGGCTGGTTCAACAACGTTCTTGGTGTGATCCACGCCTTTGGCGATGTAGGTCTGATCACACCGGGGAGTTGGTACTCGACCGCGGATGCATCAACGCTGCAGGCCATTGAGGGCGGCTACGACGCCTTCACGAAGCGGCCCAGTGTTCCGGGCATGAACCCCGGCGCATCGAAGTGGTCTGACTTCTTTGCCTTCAGACAAGCACACCCGGGCGATGTGGGAGGTGCGCAGCGACTCTGGGGCGCCGCGGAATACCAGTCGGTTCACTCAGCATCGTCGCTCGCCGATGCGTCTGGGCTGACACGCCCAGCAGGTGTGCAGACGTTCATCAACGCAGGCGATGCGTACCGTAATGCGCTCCAGTCGCAGAACACCGACGCCCTGCGACAGAACGGTGCGTGGGTCCAGGCGAAGGAACACTGTCTCGGGTCAGCTGCCTGTGCCATTCTTGGCCCTGCCGCTAGTCGTGTGTGGCCCGGTTTCTCAGACCAGCAACTCTTGGATACGACCAGTGAGTCCTTCGCCTACACGAATGCACGCGATTTGCTGCAGTTCCTTCAAGGAAATGATTACCACTAGTCGGGCTGCAGGCCAGCTCGGCGTGATGCGACGGCAGCGTAGTGACTGCGCCATCCGTTAGTCGGCGCGACCAGAGACCGGAATACGGCTTTCGCCGGTCTGCCGCAAGTGGGTTGGCTATGTGTCAGGGGCTTATCGGCTACCTGTTGATCGCGACGATCCTCGAAGGGCCGTCACCTTCGGGGTTCTTTGACTCTCATGATGCCCAATCGTTCGCTCTATCGACGACCGTGCTCCTTGTTGTGGCTGCGCATGTGCTGATGCTCGTGGAAGGGATCCTCGTGCGGTGGAATGGAGCATGGCGTGCGTTGGGCTGGTCAGCGGCCATGGTTCTGTTTCTCGACCTTTCCTTAGGTGTCATTAGCTGGGCCAACGGCGGCGGACTCGGCGCCCTTGCTGTGTTCGCTGTGATTTTTTCTCCGCTGCCGCTGATACTCCTTGCCTTGCGACCATGGCGTTCTTGATGGAGCGAGTGAGTGGAAGACATCGTTGCCCTGCGTGTAACGCTCAACACTGGCGAAGTGATGTCCCGTAGTGTGGTGTAAATCCGGGTGAGCCCCAGCCTGCCGGCGAGGTAGACAAAGAAGGCCACCGCGGAGTTCTCTTGGAAAGCTTCAACCCAAACCAGGAGACCCACGATGGCCCAGGACAGGATGACAC
>NZ_JAEKNS010000045.1:0-15615 GCF_016464765.1 Candidatus Aeolococcus gillhamiae
GCTCGGCGAGCTGGGCGTGCCGGTTGCCGACCCCCTGCCCGACTGCGCCGTCGCCGCCGCCGGCTGGATCGTCGACCGCGCAGTGTGGAACCACTGGGGCCAGCGGCTGGCTGCCGCCGTCGACACGCGGCCGGCAGGGGGCCTCCTGGATGCCGGCGTCAGCCGCGCGGAGTTGGTCCGGGCCCTGGCTCTACCCGACGAGCATCTGCTGCCGGAGCTGCTCGCGACGCAGCCGAGCCTCGAGGAGGATCGCGGCCGCGTCAGGCGCCGCGGCACCGCCACTGCCCTGCGTCCCGACGTCGCCGCCGCCGTCGCACGGCTGGCGGCGTCCCTGCGCGAGCAGCCGTTCAGCGCTCCGGACCAGACAGGGCTCGCGGCGCTGGGGCTCAGCCGCCGCGAGCTGGGCGCTGCGGCGGCCGCCGGTGCGATCCTGCGGCTGCCGGGCGACGTCATCCTCCTGCCCGATGCCCCGCACGAGGCTGCGCTGCTCCTGCGCGGCCTACCCCAGCCGTTCACACTGTCAGCCGCGCGCCAGGCGCTCGGCACCACCAGGCGCGTGGCGGTGCCGCTGCTCGAGCACCTCGACTCGCTCCGCGTCACACAGCGGATCGACCAGGACATGCGCCGGCTGCGCGGCGCCACCCCGCCGAGCGTGTAGGGGCTGCAGCTGCAGTGGACGAGTGCGCGGACCGAGAATGGCGTGCATGGACACGCTGGCCGTGCCGCGCGCACTGCCCGAAGGTGCGACAGCTGACCGTCGCGCAGGTGGCGGGAGATCGGCAGCCCTCGCCCGCGACGTCGGCGGCGGCTTCGGCGACTCGGCCCTGCTTATCCCGCTCGCGATCGCGCTGATCACCGTCAACCACCTCAACGCCACCGCCGTCTTCGCCGGCGCCGGGGTGCTCTACGTGGCGACCGGAGTGTGGCACCGGCTGCCGATCCCCGTGCAGCCTTTGAAGGCGGTGAGCGCGATCGCCATCGGCGTCGGTCTCGGCGCGTCCGGGATCGCCGCCGCCGGCCTGCTCATCGGCGCTCTCTTCCTCGCTCTCTCGCTCACCGGCATCGCCGACAGGCTCCGCCCCGTTTTCACGCCTGCTGTGGTGCGTGGCATCCAGCTTGCGGTCGGCATCCTGCTGGTGAGGACTGCGTGGGAATTGATGACCCGCCATCACCAGTTCGTCTTCAGCCTCGCCGGCGGCCTCGAGGGGCCCCTACTGGGGGTGGCGATAGCCCTGCTGGTCGCGGCGGCAGCATGGCGGCGGCTGCCGGGCATCCCGCTGCTGGTGCTCGGCGGAGGACTGCTCCTTGGCGTTGTCGCCGGCCACCACCGCGTGAGCGGTCTCGCCCTCGGCCCCCAGCCGCTGTCCCTGGCGCTACCGAGTGGGGCGGTTTTTCTCACCGCGCTCTGGACGCTGGCGGTGCCCCAGCTCGCGCTGTCGCTCGGCAACAGCCTGATGGCGACGTCGTCAGCATCGGTCTCGTACTTCGGCGACCGCGGCCGCCGCGTCACCCCGGGCCGGCTGGCACTGTCGATGGGGCTGGCGAACCTCGTGGTGTCACCGCTCGGTGGGATGCCGATGTGCCACGGTGCCGGAGGGCTCACCGCGCACGTCCGCATGGGCGCGCGAAGCGGCGTCGCGACGGCGACGTACGGCGTCGTGCTCATCACACTGGCGGTGGTGGTCGGCGCCGGCGCCCCGACTGTGCTGGCATTCCTGCCGGCAGCCGTGCTGGCGGGCCTGCTGCTCTACGTCGGGGTGATGCACGCAACCCTGATCGGTGAGCTGCGCAGCCACGTCGACGTCGCCGTTGCGCTGGTCATCGGGGCTGTTTCGGCCATTACCGGCAACATCACCATCGGCGTGGGGGTGGGGCTGGTGTGCGTTGCGGCGCTGGCACTGCGCAGCCGCGTGTCGCACTGGGCCACCGCGACGGCATCGCCGGTGCACGCGGAGCCGCCGGTGCACGCCGTCGAGTCGCCGCGGCCATGACGGATCCCACCGAGTGGGTCGCGCAGTTCGTCGCGGAGCTCGCGGCGGGCGGCGACGATGCCGTGAGCGTCGGCGCTGTTGACGCCTCGACGGTGGGGGCGCTGCTGCGCATCGCCCGCGAGGTGGCGCACGGCAGCGAGCGGTTCAACGCGCCGCTGAGCACCTACGTCGCGGGACGGTACGTGGCCGCACGGGTGGCCGCGGGCGCCGACGAGGCAACGGCGATCGCCGAGGTCGAGGAGACCATCAGGCGGATGCTGGCGGCGCCTCCCGCAGGGTGAGGAGGTCATCGCTGGTGTTGAGGTTGACGGCGAAGCGGGACGCGCGCTCGTTCCCGAACACTGCGGCGACGTCGACCATCCGCACCCGCAGGTGCTCCAGCACGGCGCGCAGCCGCAGCCGGCCGTCGCGCAGCGCCTCCTCCATGGCGGGCAGGGCAGAGCGCGCGTACACGGCGTGCAGCGGCTCCAACCCGCTGGGGCTCAGCGGCACGAGCGCGTCCTCGTCCGTGCACCAGGTGTCGGCGATGCGGGCGAGTAACTCGGTGTCCAGCCATGGCATGTCGACGGCGACGACGGCGGTGAGCGCATGTGGTGACGCGCGCAGCCCGGCGACGATCCCGGCGAGCGGGCCGCAGTCGCCGGCGGCGTCCGTTATCCCGCGGCAGCCGCGTACCGTCAGCGGCCTAGCACCGCATGCCAGCAGCACGGGATCTGCGACCGAACCCAGGCGGCGTGCGGCGCGGTCCACGAGGCGCTCGCCCTCGACGACGAGCAGCGCTTTGTCGGACCCCATCCGCCGGCTGCGGCCTCCGCACAGCACGAGGCCCGCCAACGGTGGCGCCCCCGCCGGGACGTCGCCCACGCGCATCATGGTCTGATGATGGCGCCATGGTGAGCCTCGCCCGTCCACCGGCCGCAGCGGTTAGCGTCGAGGATGCCCGCGGCACGCTGCTGGAGGGCCTGCGCCGGCTGCCCGGCCAGGACGTTGCGCTGAGCGCCGCACTCGGCCGGGTCCTCGCCCGCGACGTGTGCGCGCGGACCGACCTGCCGGGCACCGACAACTCGGCGATGGACGGCTACGCGGTGGTTTCCGCGGAGATCGCCGGCGCGACCGCTGCCGCCCCCGTGCGGCTGGCGCTGGGGGCGGAGAGCCGAGCCGGCCACCGAGCTCCGGACCACCGCTCGGGCACCGCCACCCTCATCGCCACCGGCGCGCCGATCCCGCGCGGCGCCGATGCCGTCGTCCCCCTCGAGCAGACGGAACGCGGGGGCCACGACGTGCTTTTTGCCGCCGGTGCACCGCCCGGCCGCCACATCCGCCGGCGCGGCGAGGATGTGGCCGCCGGCACCGTTGTCATGGCGGCAGGCCGGCGGCTGCGCAGCGTTGACGTCGGCGTGTGCGCCGCGGCGGGGATGGCGCTGGTCCACGTGGCCCGGCGGCCGCGGGTGGCCCTGCTCAGCAGCGGGGATGAGCTCGTCGAGCCCGGCACGGTGCCGCAGCCGCACCAGGTCACCGACGTCAACACAGCGATGCTGTCGGCGGCCGTGGAGGAGGCGGGCGGCGTGCCCGTGGCGATTGGCGTGGTGGGCGACGACCGCGCGGCGGTGGCGCGCGCGCTGGAGAGCGCCCGCGACGCTGCCGACCTCGTCGTCAGCAGCGCCGGGGTCAGCATGGGCGGCCACGACCACGTCCGCGACTGCGTGGCCGAGCTCGGCTCCGTTAGCCTCTGGACGGTGGCGATGCGTCCCGGGAAGCCGCTTGTCATCGGCCGCGTCGGCGACACGCCGTTCGTTGGCCTGCCAGGCAACCCGGTGAGCAGCGCGGTGACCTTCCTGCTCTTCGCCCGCGCCGCGATCCTGGCACTGCAGGGCGCCTCGCGGCTGCTGCCGCCGGCGCTGCCGGTCGTGCTCGGCGAGGCGTTCGAGAAGCCCGCTCACCTCGAGACGTACCTGCGAGTGCGCCTCGAGCGCGACGAGGGCGGCCTCGTCGCGCGCTCGAGCGGCGGCCAGGGGTCGGCGATGATGCACGGGCTGGGCACCGCCGACGCCCTGCTGGTCCTGCCTGGCGGCCGTAGCGTTTTCCCCGCCGGTGCCCCGGCTACGGCGCTGCAGCTGCCATGACCACAGCGCGCGTTCCGACAGCTGCGCCGGCGACGAGTCAGGCGGCGGTTCGAGACGTGTACGCGCGGGCGCTGCGCGACGTGCGCATCTCGGTCACCGATCGCTGCAACTTCCGCTGCACCTACTGCATGCCGCGTGCCTCGTTCGGTCCAGGTCACCGTTTCCTGGGGCGAGAGCAGAAGCTGACTGCGGCCGAGATAGTCCGCCTTGGGGCGCTGCTCGTGCACCTGGGCGTGCGCAAGATCCGACTCACCGGCGGAGAGCCGTTGCTGCGCAGTGACCTCGACGAGATCGTCCGCGGGCTCGCGGCGACGAGTGTCGCCGACCTGGCGCTCACAACCAACGGGAGCCTGCTCGAGCGCTGGGCGGCGCGGCTGCGCCAGGCCGGCCTGCACCGCGTCACCGTCAGCCTCGACACCCTGGACCCCGCGGTGCACGCGCGGATGAGCGACAGCGGCGTGAGCATCGAGACGGTGCTGGGGGGAATCCGGGCGGCGACGGACGCCGGGTTCGCGCCCATCAAGCTCAACGCTGTGATCCGGCGAGGGGTCAACGACGACTCGGTCGAGCCGCTCGTGGATTTCGCCCGGGCGCACCTCCACACGTTGCGCTTCATCGAGTACATGGACGTCGGCGAGAGCAACGACTGGTCGCGCGCGGACGTCGTGCCCGCCGCAGAGATCGTCGCTCGCGTGTCGGCGCGGTATCCGCTGCAACCGCCGGCACGGGACGATCCCGCCGACGTCGCGCAGACCTACCGCTTCGCTGACGGCGCGGGCGAGGTTGGCATCATCGCGTCGGTGACGCAGCCCTTCTGTGGAGCGTGCACTCGCCTGCGGGTGAGCGCGGACGGCCGGCTACACACGTGCCTGTTCGCCAGCGCCGGAACGGACATCCGCTCCGCGCTCCGCAGCGGGGACGACGGCGAACTGGAACGGGTTCTCCGCGAGACGTGGACGGCTCGTACCGACCGCTACTCGGAGCAGCGCGGCGAGCACATCCCGGCGCTGCGTCGCGTCGAGATGTCGTACCTCGGCGGATGAGCGAACCACTGCGAGCGCCCGCCCCCCCGTTGCCGACACTGGACAGCGCCATCCGCGTGCTCCTCTTCGGCTCACTTCGGGAGCAGATGGGGATGGAGGTGCTCGTCCCGCTGGCGGGCGGGACGGTGAGCGACGTCTGGGAGTCCGTGACCGCACGGTGTGCTGGCAGCCGGCCCAGCCGCGCCGGGCTGCGCTGCGCACGCAACCTCGAGTACTGCTCCTGGGACGACGTCGTGCAGCCCGGCGACGAGCTGGCGTTCATGCCGCCGGTCTGTGGCGGTTCGACGGATCACGACGGCATCACCGTGGCGCTGACCGGCGCTCCGATCGACGCCGGAGCGCTGCTGAAGGGCACGGGCGGCGACGAGGATGGTGCGGTCGCATGCTTTGTCGGCAGGGTGCGCAACCACAGCAACGGCGCAGTCATCCACGCCCTCGACTACGAGGCGTACGCGCCGATGGCGCTTTCCATGATGCGCACCATCGCGCGCGACGCCCGCGCCCGCCATGGCCTTTCGACCATCGTCCTCGTGCACCGGGTTGGGGCGCTGGCGGTCGGCGCCGTCGCCGTCGTCGTCGTCGCGTCCTCGGCGCACCGCGCCGCGGCACTCGACGCGTGCAGTGAGGTCGTCGAGGCCGTGAAAGCGGACGTGCCCATCTGGAAGCGCGAGCATACAGCGGCCGGGGCCCGCTGGGTCGACGCCCGCTCTGCGGTCGGCACCCATGTCTGAGCTCAGTCACGTCGCTCCCGACGGCAGCCTGCGCATGGTCGACGTCGGGGCGAAGGCGCTGAGCTCCCGCTCTGCGACTGCCGAGGCGGCGGTGCGCTTTCACGATCCCTCGACGGTCGGCGTGGTGCGCGGCGGTGCGGGCGCGAAGGGTGACGTGCTGACCACCGCGAGACTGGCCGGCATCATGGCCGCCAAGCGCACGGCGGAGCTGATCCCCCTGTGCCACCCGATCCCGCTCGACCATGTGGCCATCGACATCGAGCTCGACGACTCGCTGCCCGGTGTGCGGATCACCGCGACCACGCGGTGCCGCGCCGCGACGGGCGTGGAGATGGAGGCGCTCACCGCCGCGTCGGTGGCCGCGCTGACCGTCATCGACATGCTGAAGTCGGTCGACCGCTGGATGACTGTCGAGAACCTGCGGCTGCGCGAGAAGAGCGGTGGCCGCCATGGGCGGCTGACCCGCCCCATCGAGAGTGGCTGACGTCGCACGCTGCGCGGTCATCACGGTGAGCACGAGCCGGGCCGCAGGCGCTGACGCCGGCGACGCCAGCGGTGACCTCGTCGCATCGCGGCTCGAGAGCCTGCCCGGACGCATTGTCCACCGCGCACTCGTGCGCGACGACATCGACGCCATCCGCGCGGCTGTCGGCGATGTGGATGCGGACCTCGTGGTGCTCACCGGCGGGACAGGAATCGCTCCCTCCGACGTCACACCCGAGGCGGTGCTGCCGCTCCTGCAGCGCGAGCTTCCCGGCATGGCGGAGGCGATGCGCGCGGCGGGACTGGCGAAGACACCGCACGCGATGCTGTCGCGCCAGTTCGCGGGCGTGATGGGCAGCACGCTCCTCCTCGCCCTGCCGGGCAGCACCGCCGCCTGCGCCGACTGCCTCGACGCGGTGTGGCCGGCCCTGCCGCACGCGCTGGCAATGCTCCGCGAAGGGACCGGACGATGAGCGGGACCGTGGCCTGGCTGTGCGTCGCACCCGTCAAGGGCATGCGACTCCAGGAGGTCGACGAGCTGCGGCTCGAGGAGCACGGGGCGCACAACGATCGTCGCTTCGTGATCACCGACGAGAGCGCGCACCTCATCAATGGCAAGCACCTCGGTGCGCTGATGCAGCTCGTCGCCATGTGCGACGACACCGCCGCGACGCTGACCGTCCAGTTTCCCGACGGGACCACGGTGACTGACCGTGTGGCGCTGGGTGAGACGCAGACGATGACAGCGTACGGATGCCCCCGAGCTGTCCGACCCGTGATGGGCCCGTGGTCCGCGGCGCTCTCGCGCTGGGCCGGACGTGAGCTGCGCGTCATGCAGCCTGTGGATCCCGGTGACGGAATCGATCGACGCCGGCGCGGTGGGGTGACGCTGCTGTCGGTGGCGTCAGTGGACTGGCTCGCCGAGGCCGCGGCCGTCGACGACGTTGACGCGCGCCGCTTTCGCATGACGATCGGCGTGGCCGGCGTCGACGCGTTCGCTGAGGAGCGCTGGCTCGGCCGGACTGTCGGCGTCGGGGGCGCGTCGGTGCGGGTCGGCGGCAACGTCGGGCGCTGCGCTGTGACCACCGAAAATCCTCAGACTGGCGTTGCCGACCTGCAGACCCTGCACGTCCTCGCCCGGTTGCGCGGAGAGGTCGACGCCTCCGAGCCGCTGCCGTTCGGGGTGTGGGGGGAGGTTGCTGTGCCGGGCGTTGTGCGAGTGGGTGACGAGGTCGGCGCGGGAGACTGAGGCAGCCCGCGCAGGCTGCGGCTCAAGGCTGTGTGCATGGCAACCCTCAGTTGCGACGGGAGCGCATTGCGAGCGGTCAGGCCGCCCTTGGCCTCGTGCAGGACGAAAGGATGTCTTCCAGCTCAAAGAACCCTGCTGCCGCAGTCCCGCAAAGAGATCGTTGTCGGTGCGGCCGCGCATGCGCGCTGGTCTCGGGCATCAGGTCGAGCCCTATGCGGTCGCGGGCCGTGAACGAACTGTAGTACAGGCCTTCAAACTCCATCGCTAGGTCGTTCCGCCCGCCACCTCACCGAGGTAGCCTTCGGAGACGGTCTGCCGCTTGCGCGGGATCTTGGTGATCAGCGGCAGGATCATCGACACCAGGGCGATGATCGCGATGGTGGTGTAGGCGGTGCCGTAGCTCTTGTGAGTGCCGATCAACGTGGCCACGATCTGCGGTCCGATGATGCCGCCCAGACTCCAGCCAACAATCATCAGGCCGTAGATCGCGCCGGCGTTGCGCACCCCGAAGAAGTCACCGGCGGTTGCCGGCATGGTGCCGAAACCACCTCCGTAGCAGAGGTAGATCACCGCACCGAGGATGAAGAAGGCGACGGGATTGTGGGCAAGGGGCAAGAGCAGGAAGCAGACTCCCTGCAGGCCGAGCATGGCGAGGAAGGCGATCATCCGGCCGGTCACGTCTGAAAACGCCGCCCAGATAATGCGGCCGCCGCCGTTGAAGAGCGCCCAGACACCGACCACGCTGGCCGCCGCTGTCGCGCTGTACCCGGCGATGTCGGTCGCGCTCCCGGCGGCCTGTGAGATCAGCGAGATCCCCGCGGTGACGTTGAGGGTGAGGATCGCAGTCAGCAGGTACCACTGCGGGGTGCGTAAGGACTCGGTCTGTGTGTAGTCCTTGCCGCTGTCGACGACACGTCCGGCCATCGCCGGGGTGTAGCCGGGGACGCGATAGCCCTGCGGAGGGTTGCGGAAGAAGGACGCCCCGGTCAGCGACAGCACCAGGTAGCCGACGCCCAGCGGCAGGAATGCCTTGGTAGGTACGTCCTTGTTGCTGTTGATGAATGCCTGCGCGATTGGAGACGTGAGCACGGCGCCGAAGCCGAAACCCCCGACTGCGAGCCCGGTGATCAGGCCCCGTCTGTCTGGGAACCACTTCTGGAGCATGGCGATGGGAACGATATAGGCCAGACCAAGCCCAAAGCCGCTGATGACGCCGTAGGTCGCCACGAGCAACGGGAGTTGGTCATGCGACTGCGCGAAGGAGGCCAGGATGACGCCGATCCCGTAGATGACACCGCCGGTGAGCGCCACCGTCCGGGGTCCGCGCTTGTCCTGGATACGGCCGCCAATGAAGGTGCCGATGAAGATCATCCCGATGGTGACCTCGAAGGGCAGGGCGGCCTCGACCTTGGTGAGATGGAAGACATGCGACTTCTGGAGTGCCGTGGCGAACACACTCCACGCATAGACGGCGCCGATGGAGAACTGGAGGAGGAGCGCGGCCGCGACCAACCCCCATCGTGCATTGATCATGCCATGGGATGTCTTGGCTGGCTGCGATTCGCTCATTCGGGTGCTCCTTTCTGCCGTGCCGGTCCAGTCAGATGAGACATCTTCATGCGCTGACATGTGAGCGGCGCGCGAGCCGCTCGCGCTGCGGGACCACCGTATACCTGGGATCGCGGGCAGACTCTTGGCCCGCTTCGAAGATCGCGAAGCGGACGCAGGCCGACCCCGCCAGTAAGGCGACCCCCGACAGCCGGGCCAGCGCCCGACTGCGCCCGGCAAGCAGGACGGCCCCCAACGTTCCGCCGACGCTGAGGGCACGACTGGCGCGCAGCAGACCTCCCGCCCGTCCGCTGTGCAACGGCTCTGCGGTGATGCCCATGCTGCCCTCCATCTTGCGCTCCATGGCGAGCTCGAGCATGGCGCCTCCCACGGCCAGCCGACGTGCCGGACCCGCCTGCTCGACCGGAGCGCCCAGCATTCCCAGGCCGCCTGCGGCCGCCGCTGCCGAGCCGACGAACACGAAGGGCAGCTCACGGTGGCCCTCGTGCCATGACGGCGTGGCGGTATCGGACAGGAGCACTCCGGTATACGAGGCCAGGGCGGGGGCCAGGGCGGCGGCGACCAGACCGGCTGGGCGCGCCCCCAGACCGAGAAGACGGTCGAGCGCGGCCGGTCGGCGGGGCAGGAGCGCTGCCAGCTCGGCCGCACCGGCGAGGCCGGCCATCGGAGCGTAGGCGGTGAGTATCCAGGTGCCCATGGACATCGGCGAGGTCGGCTTTGCGACCCGGAGCATGTTGATGAAGCGGCTGGGTTTGCCGAGGTCGTGCACCAGCGCCGCCAAGCTCGCACCCGCGCTGAGCATCGCGCCGATGCGCCCGATACGGCGCAGGTCGGGGCGGTTGCTGAGGTCGGCCCCGGCGGCCAACAGGGACGATCCCGCCGCCAGGCCCCCCAGGAAGAGGTAGGCGGGGATGTCGTTCTCCCACGGCGATGGTTTGACCACCGGGCGTCCGTAGTACGAAGTGAAGGCCGCCTCCGGCACCATCAGCTGTTCGCCACCGCGGGCGCCACGGCCTCGGTTCCGGCCTGCTCCAGCTGTCTTTCGGCCGCGATCGTCGCCCCGTGCCTCGGTGGCAGGTCCGGGCGTGGAGCCGGCTCCTGCTTCAGCGCGCGGCCCAAGCGAGACGAGGCTCATGAGCGGGCTCGGGCGAAGGCCGCGGCGGCGCCGGCGAGCAGGGTCCCGCCAGCGAACGCCGCCGTTCTCCACATCGTGGGCAGGTCCCTGGTGGTGACGACCGGGTCGGGCGGCAGGCCGTAGACCTCGGGTTCATCGAGGAGAAGGAAGAAGGCACCCGCACCGCCGATTCCGTCGTTGGCGTCGGCGCCGTAGAGGCGAGCGTCGGTTACCCCGGTGCCGTGCAGTTCCTCCACCCGATGCTGAGCCCGAACCCGCAGCTCATCGAGGTCGCCGAACTGGATCGACTGGGTCGGGCACGCCTGGGCGCACGCCGGCATCATGCCCTCGCCGAGCCGGTCGTAGCAGAGCGTGCATTTCTGGGCGATACCGATGTTCCGGGCATCAGCGGGGCCCTCGCGGCGTTCGATCACCCCGAACGGGCAGGCGGCCACGCAGTAGCCGCAGCCATTACACACGTCGTCTTGAATCACGACAGTCCCGAACTCGGTGCGCATGAGCGCCCCGGTGGGACACACATCGAGGCAGGCGGCATGGGTGCAGTGCTTGCAAACGTCGGACGACATCAACCAGCGGACGCCGGCATCTCCGATCGAAATGTCGGCCTCACCCGGCTTGGCAGGAACCATCGGGAGCGGCGTAAAACCTCCATTGCCGTTGCTGCGCTTGGGCTGTTCGATGAACGCCACGTGACGCCAGGTGCTGGCTCCCAGCGCGCCCGTGTTGTCGTACGACATGCCGAGGAGATGCAGGCCGTCCTCGGGAATGTCGTTCCACTCCTTGCAGGCCACCTCGCACGCCTTGCACCCGATGCAGATCGAGCTGTCGGTGAAGAAGCCCTTGCGGGCGGGGGCGTCGGCCCAACCGGTGTCGGCGGCGGGGTCGATCGCCGCCGACCAGCCGCCGCTCATGAGGCGTCCTCCGACCTGGTCAGGTGGACGTTGCCGGTCTGGACGGTGATTCCGGCGCGGCGCCTGTAGTCCTCGACGTAGCGAAGCAACGCCGGCCCGGTCGGCCGCCGCCCCGGCTGGATGTCGCACGAGGCCACCTTCGATTCCTGGATGAGGACGTTGGGGTCGAGGGCGACCCCCATCAGGTCATTGGCCGAGTCGCCACTGATGACCGCACCGCCGCCGCCGACCCCCCAGTGGTAGGGCAGGCCGACCTGGTGGATGACGCGTCCGCCGACGTGGAGCGGTACGAGCCTGTCGGTGACCAGCACGCGCGCCTCGACCGCGCTGCGCGCCGTGACGATCGTCGCCCAGCCGAGGTGCTCCAGCCCGCGTTCGCCGGCCAGCTCCGGTGAGATCTCGCAGAAGAATTCCGGCTGCAACTCGGCTAGATAGGGCAGCCAGCGGGACATTCCGCCCGCGGTGTGGTGTTCGGTCAGCCGGAAGGTGGTCACCACGTAGGGGAACACCTCGGAACCGGGCTCGGGCGGCGAGGGGTTCGACAGGTTCTCGGCGCGCGGATACACCTCTCGGGTCGGGTTCGACTGCTGCGCATACAGCGCGTTGCGAAGCGGTGACTCGTGCGGCTCGTAGTGTGTGGGCAGCGGGCCGTCGAGCAGGCCGCTCGGCGCATAGAGCCAGGCCTTGCCGTCGGATTGCATGATGAACGGATCATCACCAGCCAGGCCGTCGGGGCCGCCCACACCAGGCTCGGGCCGGAACGACGGGGCCTTGGTCGCCTGAAAGTCGGGGACGTCGTGGCCTGTCCACTTCCCGGCTTTCTCGTCCCACCAGACATAGGCCTTGCGCTGGCTCCACGGCCGTCCCTCCGGGTCGGCCGAGGCGCGGTTGTAGAGGATGCGGCGGTTCATCGGCCACGCCCAGCCCCACTCCGGCGCCACCCAGGACTGCTCCGATCCCGGCTTGCGCCTGGCGGACTGGTTGACGCCATCGGCGTAGACGCCGGTGTAGATCCAGCAGCCCGCCGCGGTCGAGCCGTCTGCCTTCAGGTCGACGAACGTGCTGAGCATCTGGCCCGCCTTCTCCCCGCTGAGGTGGCGGCCATTGATCTCGCGCAGCACCGCCTCCGCGTCGGGTTCCTCGCCGCTGAGGAGAGGATAGCCCCACTCCAGGTGGCGCAGCGGAGCGTCGCGCTCAAGACCGGATGCCGCGAGTCGCTGGCGCAGCCGCTCGCCGAGGTGGAAGAAGAAGTGCAGCTCGCTGCGGCAGTCGTTGGGCGGCTCGACGGCTTTGTGATGCCACTGCAGCATCCGCTGCGTCTGGGTGAAGGTGCCGTCCTTCTCGGTGTGCGCCGCCGCCGGCAGGACGAACACCTCGGTGCCGATGTCCTCGGTGCGCAGCTCCCCGGTGGCGATTTCGGGGCCGTCCTTCCAAAACGTGGCCGACTCGATGAGGTTGAGGTCGCGCACGACCAGCCACTTGAGGTGAGCCATCCCCAGCCGCTGCAACTTGCCGTTCGCCGACCCCACCGCCGGGTTCTGTCCGAGCAGGAAGTACCCCTCGACCCTGCCGTCGAGCATGTCGATGGTCGTCTGGTAGGTGCCGTGGTCGCCGGTGATCCGCGGCAGCCAGTCGAAGCCGAAGTCGTTGTCCTTGGTCGCCGCGTCACCCCACCAGGCCTTCAGCAGGCTCACGGTGTAGGCGTCGGCAGCCGTCCAGAACCCCTTCTGGCCCTCGCTCTTGATGGAGTCGAGGTAGTCGTCCAGATTGCCGTGGACCCCCGCCCTCGGCATTGGCAAATAGCCGGGGAGGAGGTCGAAGAGGGTCGGGATGTCGGTAGATCCCTGGATGCTCGCGTGCCCACGCAACGCGAGGATGCCTCCCCCCGGCCGGCCCATGTTGCCGAGCAACAGCTGAATGATCGCCGCTCCGCGGATGTACTGCACGCCGACCGAGTGCTGGGTCCACCCCACCGAGTACACCCAAGCCGTGGTGCGCTGGCGTCCGCTGTTGGCGGTGACCGCCTCGCAGACCTTCGCGAACAGGTCAGGAGGAACCCCGCAGACGTGCTCCACCAGCTCAGGCGTGTACCGCGCGTAATGACGCTTGAGGATCTGAAAGACACAATGCGGGTGCTGCAGGGTCTCGTCCCGCTGGACCACGCTGTGTTCGAGGGACGCCCCTCGGGCGCCCAGCTCGTGACCGCCCGCACTCGACTTCTCTGGGTTCGTTCGCTTGCCGCGCACGAGGCGAGATCCAGCCGCCGCAGCCGCCTGCATGCCCTCATATGCCCAGGTGGTGGGGTCGTACGTGGCGGTCTCGGTGTCATAACCGGAAAAGAGGCCGTCGAGCTCGTCTGTGTCTTGAAAATCCTGGCTCACGAGAGTGGCAGCGTTGGTGTAGCTGACCACGTACTCGCGGAAGTACTTCTCGTTGCTCAGGATGTAGTTGACGATTGCGCCAAGGAAGGCGATGTCGCTGCCGGCGCGAAGGGGGACGTACATATCCGCCATCGCCGAGGTTCGCGTAAAGCGCGGGTCGACATGGATGAGAGTGGCGCCGCGAGCCTTGGCTTCCATCACCCACTGGAAGCCGACCGGATGGCACTCGGCCATGTTCGAACCCTGAATGACGATGCAGTCAGAGTTCTGCAGATCCTGCTGGAAGGTCGTGGCTCCGCCGCGTCCGAACGAGGCCCCCAAACTGGGGACGGTGGAGCTGTGTCAAATACGAGCCTGGTTTTCGACCTGCACGACTCCAATCGCCGTGAAGAGTTTCTTGATCAGGTAGTTCTCTTCGTTGTCGAGCGTCGCCCCACCCAGGCTGGCGATCCCCATGGTGCGGTGGAGGGCCTGACCCTTGTCGTCCACGTCCTGCCAGGTCCGCTCGCGGGTGTCGAGGACACGCTCGGCGATCATCTCCATAGCCCGCTCGAGAGGGAGGTCTTCCCAGTCGGTGCCATAGGGACGCCGGTACTTGACGGTCGTCACCCGGTTGGGGTTGTTCACCAGCTGCTCGCTGGCAGATCCCTTGGGGCAGAGCCGGCCGCGCGACACCGGCGAGTCGGGATCTCCCTCGATCTGAACCACCCGCTCACCCTTGACGTAGACACGCTGTCCGCACCCCACCGCGCAGTAGGGGCAAATGCTCTTGACCATTCGGTCGGCGGTCTTCGTCCGCGGGGTGATGGCCGCGGTACGCGCCGAGCGGACGGCAGTACCCCGGCCCATTGGGTCTGCGCTGGTGAGCTGACGAACCACCGGCCAGGAGCGGAATCCGCTGCGCATGCTCACTTCTGCACCTCCCAGCTTGCTCCGACCAGACTATCAGATGGCGGTATGATATTCGCAACGAACGGGCCGCGCCAGCCTCCTGACGGAGCAGGGTCTTGGCCTGTTCCGAGCGGCGCCCGAGGCGATCTGCCATGACCCGGCTCGACCCGCTGGAACCCATCCACCCGCCGGCCGCCGCCGTCACCGCCGCGGACCCGACGTCTGCAAAAAGTCTTCCCGTCCGCTCTGGGCCGCTCATCGGTGGAACCAGGTTTACTGCTGCGCTGCAGGGATGTATGGGATCGTTATTTGAAGGACCCCACCACGGCTGTAGTCGCCCAATCTGGATAGCGCACCACATTTGAAAGGAATCGAGAGTAGCGTGACCCATCGCTCCAAGCGCCACGGCCGTCAGTCTGTAGACTTTGGGGTCGCCTCGAAGGCTGTCGTCTCGGGCCTTCTCGAGTAGCCTGCGACGGCACATCCGGTCGAGGAGCGAAGCGCAGTCTTCGCCCCCGCGGGGATCCTCTACCTCCCCGCCTCGGGGGTATCCCCAGCACACCCACGATCACCAGCACCTCAACCGCAGTTTCGTGCACTTTCACCACAGGCGACTTGACCCGCCGCTAAAACCGAGCGTTGTTTCCCTCCGGATTCGGCGACCGTCAGGCCGCCTCGCACACGGGTCCCGGTTCAGGCTGAGAAGGACACGGCTCCACACGTCGAGCAATGAAGCGTGAGCGCCGCCGGTCACCGTAGCGACCGTCCTACGGGTGGCTGACCCGCAGGTCTGGCACTTACCTCCTCGGCCAGCCCCCTTCCCCGGTCCAGATCCCAGCCACCCGACGATTCCGCATGACTTGCAGCGCCGGACTTCGCCGAACGGCTGGAACGTGAGCTTTCCACAGTTCGGACACCTTTGACCTCTCGCCATCGCTCGATGACTGTACCCGCTCAAGCCGAACCTAAGTGATGTCCCGTAGTGTGGTGTAAATCCGGGTGAGCCCCAGCCTGCCGGCGAGGTAGACAAAGAAGGCCACCGCGGAGTTCTCTTGGAAAGCTTCAACCCAAACCAGGAGACCCACGATGGCCCAGGACAGGATGACAC
>NZ_JAEKNS010000052.1:0-28898 GCF_016464765.1 Candidatus Aeolococcus gillhamiae
CGGCCGCACGGTCGAGGGCGCGCACCGCGGCCTTGAGCTGCTCCTCGACGTCGACGGTGTTGCCGGGTTCGAGGCTGAGCAGCGACTGGCGCGCCTTGCCGACGTAGGTGCGCACCGAGGACCGCACTCCGCGATTGCGGACGTGCTTTCGCTCGTTGGCGCGGATGCGCTTGCGGGCTGAACGGGAATTGGCCACGTGTCTTCCTGTCGAATGAGATGGGCAACCGCACCTGCGGGAGCTGCGCGCAGACGGCCGGCGCGGTCCGCGGAGTATATCAGCGACCCAATGCTCCTCATCCCGGCTTACGCCAAGGTGAATCTCTGCCTGGCCGTTCGCGGGCGGCGCCCTGACGGGTTTCACGACATCGACTCGGTGGCGGCGACCATCGACTGGCACGACCTGGTGGGAATTCGGCTCTCGCCGGCCGAGGCCACCACCGTGCGATTGCGGGTGGGCGGCGACGGCGGTGTGCTGCCCGCCACCGACGACAACCTCGCCGCCCGCGCGGCCGCGGCGATCGCGGCGGTGGCAGGTCCGCTGCAGATCGACCTGTGGCTCGACAAGCGCATCCCCAGCGAGGCGGGTCTCGGTGGCGGCTCGGCGGATGCTGCCGCCGTGCTGCGCGGCTGCGCGTCACTGCTCGACAGGGGAGAGTTCGGCGCCGAACGTGCTGTCGCCCTCGCGCGCACGTCCCTGCACGATCTGGGCGCCTCGCTGGGGTCGGACGTCCCGATGCTGATCCGGGGCGGCACGCAACGGATGCGCGGCCGCGGTGAACGGCTCGACGCCGTCGCGGCCCCGTCTCTTCATCTCACCGTCGCGATCGCGGGTGCGGGCAACACCGCTGCCGCGTACGCGGCCGTGGAGAACCTTGACCTCGAGGACACGACCCGGGTGGACACTGTCGCCGCGGCGCTGCAATCGGGGCAGGTCCCGGCTGATGACGTGCTCGGTAGCGGTCTCGAGGACGCCGCCTGTCGCGCCAATCCGCTGCTGGATGAGCGCCTGCTGGCGCTGCGTGCGGCGGTGACCGAGGCGCGCTGGCACCTCACGGGCAGTGGGGGAGCGGCGTTCGCGCTCGCCGAGAACGCCGCCCATGCTGCGGAGCTGGCCGGCGCCGCCAGCGCCGCCGGCTTCCCGGCGCGAGCATGCCGGACCGTCAGCGGCTGAAGTCCTTCCTGTACCTGGCGTCGAGGAGCGAGTACAGCCCGAACGCCAGGAACCCAAGTGCCACGACGCTCAGGACGATGGCCCCGAAACGCTGGGCGGCGAGCGCGCGCAGGCTGGCGTCGAGTCCCTTGGACCGGCTGGCGTCGTCGGCGAGCGCGGCGCTCAACACGAAACCGCCGATGATGCCGAACACCAGGCCGCGGGCGGACTGACCCGCGACGCCGAGGATGGTGGCGACGCGTTGCAGCGGCCTGCTGATTGCGCCTTTGTCCAGGGGCGACTCGAATTTTCGACTTGCCGCGTAGCCGAAGAGCGCGAAGCCCACTCCGATGATCGCGACACCCGCCGCGGCAACGACGACGCGGCCGCCGCCGGCGCTGAGCAGCCTCGCCGTCCACGAATCCTGGTCACTCTGCGGGGACTTGGTCCCCGAGCCGATCAGCACGCGCAGTGCGGTGAACAGGAAGGCGGCGTACACGACCGCAGTCCCCAGCGCGAGCAGGCGCCGGCCCGCGTTGGCCAGCTCGCTCTGGTCCTTTCGTCGGGTGACGGCACGCAGAAGCTGCCAGGCGATGTACGACGCGAAGCCGATGCAGAGCAGGACCAGCATCACGTGACCCGCGACGCCACCGGAGAGGCTTTCGATGGCGCCGCGCCTGTCCAACTCCGCGTTGCCGCGGCCGAGCAGGACGGCGGTGACCAGCGCTCCGAGCACGAGGTAGTTGACCGCGCGGCTGAGCAGCCCGGCACGCGCGACGCGCTCCCCCCACTTGTCGTCGAGCGCGCGGCCCGCGATCGCCTCACCGCGCTGCGCTCCTGCTGGCGGCGATGGGCTCACGCCGCCACGGTACATCGCCGGTACCGCGGCTCAGGTACCCGACCGCCGAAACGGCAGCCACAGGCGGAACAGCGCCCCCGCGGGCGCGTCGACGTAGGCCAGCGCGCCGTCATGGGCGCCCGCGATGGACGAGGCGACAGCGAGCCCGAGGCCGGCGCCCCCCGACTGACCGCCGGGCGTGCGCGCCGCACTGGCACGGAAGAACCGGTCGAACAGCATCGGACGCATCTCGGGCGCGATGCCCGGTCCGGAGTCAGCCACCTCGATGGCGATGCCATCGTCGGCTTCGCTTGCCTGCAGCGCCACGGTGCTGCCCGGTGGCGCGTACCTGATCGCGTTATCGACGAGATTGTCTATAACCTGGCGGAGCAGGGCGGCATCCCCTGGCACGCTCGCCGCGGTGGCGGCGTCAGACGTGACGGTCACGTGCTTGCGCCCCCCGGCCGTCCGCCATCGCTCGGCGGCCTCGGTGAGGAGGTCGTTGACGTCCACCGCCGCGCGCGCGGCGACCAGGGTGCCTGCGTCGGCACGCGCCAGCAGGAGCAGTCGTTCGGCGATCTGGGTCAGGTGCTCCACCTCGGTGAGCAGGCGGCGCTGGCTCTGCCGGTACTCGGGCACGGCCCGGATGCGGCTGAGGCTCAACTCCAACTCCGCCTTCATGATCGCCAGCGGCGCGCGCAGCTCGTGCGAGGCATCCGCGGTGAACCGCTGCAGGGTGTCGAAGCCGGTTTCCAGCCGAGAGAGCATCCCGTTGAACGTGCCCACCAGGTCGCCGAGCTCGTCCGGCGGGACGGCGACGTTCACGCGGCGATGCAGGTCCCTCTCACTGATGGTCCGGGCCAGGCCGGCGATGGTGCGCACCGGCCGGAGCACCCTCCCGGCCAGCCAGCGCGCGATCAGGCCGGTGAGGCCGAGCGTGAGCAGGGAGAGCATCAGCGCGATGAGCAGCGTTTGGCGCTGCGAGTCCACCAGGGCGCCGACCGACCGGCTCACCACGATGGTCCCGGGAGCCGCAGGGTCGCCGGCACCCAGCGCGTTCGCGTAGACACGCTCCGGCGTGCCGGCCGAGTCGGTGGTGTCGGCGAACACCGGTACTCCAGCCGCAGCCGACCGCGCCGCGATCGCCAGCGCTGCCGCCTGCGGGATCGGATCCGTCCCCGCCGAGGCGACGACCCGCCCCGCGCTGATGATCACCGCGTTGGCCGTCACCGGTCCGGCGCCGGTGCCGGTGGCGCCGAAGGAGAGGTGTCCGTTGGAGTCATCGATTCCCGCCTCGAGGAGGGTCGCCTGCGCCACCAGGTCGTGCTCCACCTCCGAGCTGGCCGCCGCGCTGGTGGAGAGCAGCAGGGCGACGTTGGCGATGATCAGTGCCGGTGCCACCGCCGCCATGGCCAGCACTGACAGCCGGCCGCGGGTGCTGAGCGAGGTGCGCATCAGGGATCGCGGTAGCGGTAGCCGGAGCCACGGACGGTGACGAATGGATCCTCGGTGCCGGCCGCCACCAGCTTCTGGCGCAGCCGGCCGATGTACACCTCGACGAGGTTGCGACCGCCGTTGAAGTCGTACGGCCAGCCGTGCTCGAGGACCTGGGTTCTGGTCAGCAGCCTGCCCTTGTTGAGCAGGAAGTACTCGAGGATCGAGAACTCCTTGGCGGTCAGCGGGACGACCTGTCCGCCAACCGTCAGCAGATGAGCCGCGGTGTCCAGCTCGACCTGACCGGCTCGCAGGATCGCGGCACGATCGTCGAGGTGACGCCGCGTCAGCGCGCGGATCCTGGCCACCACCTCGCGGAGCGCGAATGGCTTGACCAGGTAGTCGTCGGCGCCCGCTTCCAGGCCTCGCACACGGTCGTCGACGGTGTCCCGACCGGTGAGCATCAGGATCGGCGTCCGCACATGCCGATCGCGGAGCAGCTTGGTGGCGGCAATTCCATCGAGTCGGGGCAGCATCACATCCATCACGATGACGTCGAACTCGGTGGTGGTTGCCGCGGCGGCTGCCTCCTCCCCATCCTCGGCGGTATCGACCGCCATGCCCGCCTCGCGCAGCGCGCGTTGCAGGATGGAGAGGAGGCGGCGGTCGTCCTCGACGATCAGGATGCGCATGGTCCGATTCTGCCCTCGGCGAGCTAAAGACCCTCTAAACGGAAGTGGCCGACAGGCTTTAGGGGGCGTTGAGGCTGCTCGCCGATCCTCATATGGACGACCCGCCGATGCGCCGCTCACTGCGGGGCGGGAGCGGGCAACATTCCAGGAGGACGACAGATGAGCGCTCACGACACTGATCGACCGAACATGCGGCGGCGCATCGTGCTTGGCGCCGGTGGAGCGCTGATCGCCGCGGCCGGCGTCGGCGGCTACATCGCAGCGAGTGGTGGCGGAGCAGCGAAGGTGCACCTCACCGCCTCGCCAACCGTCGCTGTGCCGGCTGCGAACCAACCGGCGGACACCGCCCCTGCCGCCGGGGCACCGGACCCTGACACCACGCAGGACCAGAGTGGCGCCCCGGACACGACCGGGGCAGCGGAGGCCCCATCGACGGCTGCCGAAGCTCCCAACGCCGCTGGTGATGGGCCTGGCGGCTACGCCGACACCAGCGCCAACGCGCAGACCGAGCAGAGCGGCAACAACTGACCCTCGCGCCGAGAGAGGGGCGGATTGTCCGCTCCTCTCACCCGGCGGCGTCCAGACGCTTGATGAGGGTCTTCGGCGCGACGGCGCGGTAGCTCTCCGTCACCCACTCGCGGAGCACCTCGACGTCGGGGGCACTGGGATCACCCAGCTGCAACGTCACCCAGCTGTGCCGCCCCAGCCCGTAGGCCATCGGCTTGGCACAGCTCAGCGAGAGGGCGAAGCCCCCGGACTCCGGAAGCTTGACCCCCAGGCTGCCGGTGTCATCGGAGGCGAGGAACGCAAAGATCTTCTTGCGGACCTTGGCGACGCGGTCACCCTCCCATGGAAAATCCTGCCACGCATCGGGAAGGCCGAGCGCATGCGCGGCGAGGGTGTCGGCGACCTGCTTGCTCGCCATCCGCTCAGCGGCTCTCCACCGCCAGCGCGGAGGCGAAGCCGATCAGCGCGGTGCCCGTCATGGCGTCGAGGCCGCGGCGCACCCGGCGCCTCTGGATCCACGCGCGGACGTGATGCAGGAACGCGACCAGCGCGAACAACCAGACAACTCCCAGCACCGCGTGTGTGTACGCCAGCGCCAGCGCATCGATGGTCGGGGTGCCGGCGTGGCCGAGGAACTGCGGCAGCACCGACAGGTAGAAGGCGAGCACCTTGGGATTGGTGATATTGCAGAGGAAGCCTTGGCGCAGCGCCGCGAGCCGCCGCGTGCGAGGCACAGCCTCTGTGTTTGCGGATTCCCAGCCGGCGCCGCGGCGCGCCGCCAGCAATGCCTGGACGCCGAGATAGCCGAGATAGGCGACCCCGGCCCACCGGATGGCCAGGAAGAGCGGCTGCGAACGGGCGATCACCAGGCCCACCCCGAAGGCGGCCAGCGTGCCCTGGAGCAGGCAGCTGATCACCACACCGAGGCTGGTGAAGAATCCCGCGGTGCGGCCACGGGCCAGTGAGTTCCTGACAACCACGGCGAAGTCCGGCCCGGGGGCGATGACGACAATGGCCGCGAAGATCACGAAGGTGCCGTACGTTGGCCAGGTCACCTCCCCATTCTAGGAAGCCGGGTTCCGTGGTGCCCCCGCTCGCCGCCGGTACAATCCGGCCTCGTGGCTGCGCAGACGCCAACTGACGGTTCCGCCCGCGCCGTGGCCGCCGACGCGCCCGCCACCTCTCCGCCCCGACCGGAGGATTGCTCCCACCCGGCGCCGGTGGTCGGGGTGATGGCCCACGAGTTCTCGACGTACCAGGGTGCGATCGGGCCCGAGGGCACGCGCCGGACCTCGACCTACTACGGACCCGTGCTCGGCGGCCTGCCCATCTCGGCGTGGCACTGCCAGACGTGCGGGTTGCTGCGCCTGACCTTCGTCGACGGGCGCAGGGAGGAGAGGCGGCTCTACCCCGGGCCGCAGCCGGGGCTCCTCGCCGAGCCGACCCCGTTCGACCCCCAGCAGGTGGGATACGGACTGCAGGCGAGGGTGTCCGGCGTGACCGTGCCGCCGAGCATGTACACCGAGCTGGTGGCTCCATACGAGCGCGCACCCTTCCCTCCGCTCTGGGAACGCGTCGAGCTGCCGGCGTGGAACGCGCTCACCTGGACCACCGTGCTCGGGCTCAGTATCGTGGGGGTCGGCCTGCTGATCACCGGAATCCTGGCGGTGTACACGTACACCACGCCCGCGTCTGTCGGACCGGTGGTCACCGCCACCGGCCTCACCTTCCTCGCCGTCCTGCTCCTGCAGCTCGCCGGCGCGGCGCAGCGGCAGTGGTTCCCGTTCCCGCCGATCGCACCATCGGTCGCGGCGACGCAACGGGGCACCCCCGCGCTCGACGGCGCCACCAAGGCGGTGATCACGCTGCTCAGCTTCAGCATGCTCGGACTCCTCGCCGCCGCCATCCTCGCCGTGTACACCTACTCAACGTCCGCCGCGGAGCTGCCGGTGGTGATCATCACGGTCATCACGGCGCTCCTCGCGGTGATCATCGGCCTCGGCGGATCCATCACACGCCACATGCGCGGTCGCTGACATCGCGATGGGGCTGCGCCCGCCGCCGGACCAGGATGTCGTGGTGTTCGGGGCAAGCGGCGACCTCAGCGCGCGCAAGCTCCTTCCCGCGCTCTACAACCTGTCCAAGGAGGGTCTGCTGCCCAAGCGCGGCGACATCGTCGGGGCCGCTCCGGTGACGATGGACCAGGAGGCCTTCATCGATTTCGCGCGCAAGGCCGTTCGCACCTTCTCGCGGACCAAGCCCACCCAGAGGTCGCTGGACGAGTTCACCAGGCGGCTGCGCTTCGTGTCCCTCGACCCCAGGGAAAACCTGCGTGACCTGCGTGCCGCGCTGAAGCGCAACCGCCGCCTCGTGTACCTGGCGGTCCCGCCGTCCGCATTCACCTCCCTGATCCACGGGATCGGCGACTCCGACCTAGCCGACGGAACCTCGCTGATCATCGAGAAGCCCTTCGGGCACGACCTCGAGTCGGCGCGCACGCTCAACGACGCCATCCACGCCGTCCTTCCCGAGCCGCAAATCTTCCGCATCGATCACTACCTCGGCAAGGAGACCGTGCAGAACCTGCTGGTCTTCCGCTTCGGAAACTCCGTGTTCGAGCGCGTCTGGAACCGCGACGCCATCGCCCGAGTGGAGATCACCGTTGCCGAGTCGCTCGGTGTCGAGCAGCGCGGCGCGTTCTACGAGCAGACCGGTGCGATCCGCGACATCGTGCAGAACCACCTCTTCCAGGTCCTGGCGATCACCGCGATGGAACCGCCGATCTCGTTTGACGCCGAGTCGATTCGCAACGAGAAGGTTAAGGTGTTGCGCGCGCTCAAGCCGATCACGCCCGACGAGGTGGTTCGCGGCCAGTACACAGCCGGTGTCGTGGACGGCAAACGCGTCCCCGGTTATCGCCGCGAGCCGGGTGTCCACCGCCATTCAACCACCGAGACGTACGCGGCCATGCGCTTGTGCATCGACAGCTGGCGCTGGTCCGGCGTCCCCTTCTTCGTCCGCACCGGCAAGCGCATGGCCGAGCGCGACACCCGCATCGTGCTCACCTTTCGTGACGTCCCGCTGCATCTCTTCCAGCGTCTCGGTGTGCGCTCCGTCGACAGCAATCGCCTGGTCGTGCACGTCCAACCGGACGAGGGCATTGCGGTGACCTTCGTCGCCAAGGTCCCCGGACCGGAGGTTCATCTCCAGGACGTGAAGATGAGCTTCACTTATGACAGCTCGTTCAAGGCCTCCCCGCCGGAGGCGTACGAGCGGCTGCTCCACGACGCGCTGAACGGCGATCACACACTGTTCATCCGCGAGGACGAGGTGGAGCGCGGCTGGCAGGTGGTGCAGCCCGTGCTCGATGCGCCTCCGCCGATCGTGCCCTACCGCGCCGGGTCCTGGGGACCAAAGGAGGCAGACCGATTGGTCGAACCGCTGCACTGGCACAACGCCCACGTCGGCGACGCCGGATGAGCACGCTCATCGGTGTCGACCTCGGCGGCACCAACATTCGTGCCGCCGTCGCCACCGGCACCTACACCCATGCCGCGCCGACGCACTCCGCGACTCCCGGTCAGGACGGACCGGCCGCCGTCGTCGAGGCGATCGCGCGTTGTGTCGCCGAGGCTGCGGGGGGCAGGCAGGTCGACGGGCTGGCGATCGGCATCCCAGGCCCCCTGGACCCGCGGCGAGGCATCGTGTACGCGGCCCCGCAGCTGCGCGGCTGGGACAACTTCGAGGCGGCTTCCGCGTTGCGCAGCCGGATCGGCTGCGAGGTCGTCATCCACAACGACGCCAACCTCGCCGGCTACGCGGAGTGGGTCGCCGGCGCGGGCCGCGGAACAACCGACTTCATCTTCATCACCGCGAGCACGGGAGTCGGTGGTGCGCTGATCATCAGTGGCGACCTGTACGCCGGGAAGTCCGGAACCGCCGGGGAGATCGGCCACATGCCGTTGAGCCCCGACCAGCCGCCGTGCGGCGAGGGTCACCCCGGGTGCCTCGAGGGCACCGCCAGCGGCACCGCCATCGCCAGGTCGGCGCGGCGGGCGGTGGAGGCAGGCGAGTTCACCTCGCTGTCCGAGCTCGCGCCCGACGCCATCGACGGCAGGGCCGTACAGGACGCTGCGCACGCCGGTGACGAGGTGGCGCTGCGCATCTTCACCACCGCGGCGCGCAGCCTGGGGCGCGCCGTCGGCGGCTTGATCAACCTGTTCTCCCCGGAGGCGATCGCCATCGGGGGCGGGCTCATCAACGCGGGTGAGCTGCTGTTCGGTCCGCTGCGCGCCGCGGTGGGTGAGATGGCATTCGCGGTGCCTGCTGAGCAGTGTCGCATCGTCGAAGCCGAGCTGGGCACCGACGCCGGGCTGGTCGGCGCCGTCGCCTGGGCGGTCAAGAGTTTCGGCCAGTCGAGCCCGGCTGGCAACGGGTAGCCTCCGGCAATGGACATGGGACCGCCAGTCGACCCGCCAGCCCCGCCACCGCCGCCGGGGACGCCCGGACCGCCGGGGGCGCGAGGGTTCCCCGTGGCACCGGGCGGACTGCCACCCTCGCGCTGGACATGGCAACGGCTTGTGGTCATTGCCGGCGCGGTCGTGGTCGTCGGCCTCGTCCTCGCCGCCATCGTGCTGGCCACGCGCAAGCCGGCACCGTCGCCGACCCCGCAGGCGATCGTCACGCCATCAGCGTCGGCGTCTGCGAGCCCGTCCCCGAGTGACACGCCGACTCCCAGCCCGACGCCCACGGCGACCGCGCCTCCCACGGCAACGCCCAAGCCGACGCCCACCGCCACGATCACGCCCCAGAACACACCCACCCAACAGGCGGGACTGCTTTTTCCAGCCAATGGATCGGGCACCGGGTCGGAGTGCGGGGCCAACGGCACGTACACGGGCTGCCCGGTCACGTCGCACCTCATCGGCGCCGCCAATCAGTGGCGCACCCACAACGCGTCGACCCCCCAACCCCTGTGCCGGTGCCCGTCCACATACTCGTCAGCCTTCGCGCAGCAGAACGACACGCTGCTGCCACCGGGAGACCAGGGCAACCCCGACCGTGCCGCCGTCCAGGTATCCCTGACGCTCTCCAGCGGGACCGAGAACATGGTGGTGCTGTTCGTCCGCCAGGGCGGCACGTGGCTTGCGGACGACACGTACTGCGGCAGCCGGATGAACACCCTCAGCTCAGGCGCTCCCACCACCTGCTAGTCGCGGAACACCCTGCTTCTCTGACCGTTCGCGTACGGCGTGGTCACGGGGCGGTTGCATGCCCCTTCGGCGTGGCCTTGCCGTTGCTAGCGTGACCCCATCCTCGCGGAGCACAGGCTGACGCAAACGCCTGGGGCGCCCGACCGGGCCCGACGCGCAGGACCCGATCGACCCATCTCTTTGAGGCGTCCCCATGTTCTTCGCACGTACCCTCTCGCACCGTCACCGAGTCGCCGCGCGCCGCGCTGTCAGCAGGCGTGCGGCTCGCGCTCTCATCGCGGTCGTTGCCCTCGGGGCGGCGCTCGGGATGAGCACGGTGGCCGTTCACGCCGCAGCCATACCCTTTGGCACGGTGCTCATCTCGGGCGCGCAGTGGGCTGGTACGGATGCTGGGCTCGGTGACCTCAACGTGTACAGCAACGGCACCCAGAGCCAGGATCAGATGGGTACGTTCGGTCTCAAATACGAGTGCACCGAGCTCGCCCAGCGCTGGGCGTACTACAAGTTCGGCGAGCCGGCGCAGTGGCCGATCAGCAAGGCCGCGGACATGTGGACCGCCGGCCCGACCATGCCGGTTCCGCTCTCGCAGAACCCCAACGGCGGCGCGACGCCGCCCCAGCACGGCGACCTCCTCGTGTTCGCCGCGACGGCGACAAATCCGACGGGCCACGTCGCGGTGGTGAGCTCGGTGACGGCGAGCGGCGTGACCGCGGTCCATCAGAACTTCACCCTCAACGGCACCCTTGCGGGGCAGTGGACTCAAGCGTTGAGCGGGACCACCGTCGCTGCGCTCGGCAACGACCCCGTGATCGGATGGCTGCGTGCCGGTCCGGCCGTCGCTGCCCCGGCTTCGCCCCTTCCCGTGCACGCGTCCTCGGCGCCGAGCACGGCGGTCACACCCGACGGCTCGACGCAGACCGTCTTCTGGAAGGGAACCGCCAACCAGCTGACCGAAGCCTGGTACGCCGGTGGTGCCTGGCACGGTCCGGCCGACTTCGGTCAGTTCGGCACCCTGGTGTCAGCCCCGAGCGTGGCGATCAGCAAGGACGGGTTGACGCAGACCGTGTTCTGGCAGGGGGCCAACGGCCACCTCTATGAGGCGTGGTATTCGGGTTCGTGGCACGGGCCCGCCGACCTGACGGCCACCTGGGGTGGGCTGGGCGGCATGACCTCAGCGCCGAGCGCGGTCACCACCAAGGACGGCTCGCAGCTTGTGTTCTGGCGCGGCCCGGACAACCGCGTCTGGGAAGCCTGGTACGCGGCCGGCTCATGGCACGGTCCGATCGACCTCGTCAGCCTGGGAACCATGGCGTCCGCGCCGAACGTCGCCGTGACTCCCGACGGCACCACCCAGACCGTTTTCTGGAAGGCGACCAACGGGCTCCTCACAGAGGCGTGGTTCACCGGGCAGTGGAACGGACCGCGGCAGTTCGGCAACTTCGGCGCCCTCGCCGGCGCACCGTCGGTGACGGTCACTCCGGACGGGCTCACCCAGCTGGTGTTCTGGCAGGGCGCCGACAAGCACCTGCACGAGGCATGGTTCACCGGCGCCTGGAACGGTCCCTCGGACTTGACCGCCGCGGCATTCGGAGGCGCCAGCCCGCTGCTGTCGTCGCCGACAGCAACTGTCACCACCGACGCCAGCACGCAGATCGTCTTCTGGACCGGCGGCGGTGGCCTCATGTTCGAGGCGTGGTGGGCGGGCGGACGCTGGAACGGGCCGGTCGCGGTGCGCGCCGGCTAGCGCTCGCCGGCGCGGATCGTGGCGGCCAACCTGCTTGTGCCCGGCGCCAGCGGACAGCGCCAGCGCGGATCGTGCGCGCACGACGGTGCGTACGCGAAGTTGAAGTCGAGCACGATGCGATCACCGTCGGTGCCCAGGTCGGCGCCCTTGGCGGTGTCGAGCGCGTAGCGTCCGCCGCCATACGTTTCGGCCCCAGAGGTGGTGTCGGCGAAGGGGACGAAGAGCCCGCCTGCGTAGCCGTCGAGCCAGTACGCGCCGAGCTCGTGCTCCGCGTCGTTCAGAGAGAACCGCAGCGTGCCGATGTGGGTCATCCCCGGCACCTCGTCATCGCCGTCGAGATGGCGCGGGCTGATCGGAGCCAGCTCGGCAAGAGCTCGCATCGAGGCATCGTACGCGAAGCAGTCGAAGCGATACCCCGCGCGTCGATCCGCGGCCACCGGCGATTGCGGATGGTCTCGGTAGAGACGCTCCTTGCCGGCACGCCACCGCAGCCACGCCGGCTCACCCGGACCCAGCGCGCGAACCTCAGCGTACAGCTCGTTCACCGTCCGCCGCCATTCCGCGAGCTGCACCGCCGCCGGCGCGTCCATGCTTTTCCGCTTCAGTCGACGAGTTGCGGAAAGAGACCGTCAAGATCGCGTGAGAACGTCGGGAACGCGTGCAGCGTGTCCTCGAGGACGGCGAGCGATATTAGAGCCCTGATCGCCAGAGTCAGCTCGGCGATCATCTCGCCGGCGCGCGGGCCGACGACGAGCGCGCCGACGAGGACCTTGCGCTCCATGTCAGCGACCAGCTTGATCACGCCTCCTGGTGGACCGTTGATGTACCCGCGCGTGCCGTTGCCAGAGTCGGCGCAGACCACGCGCACGTTGGACAGCTGCTTGCGCGCGTTGGCCTCACTCAGCCCCACTGACGCGATCTCCGGGTCGGTGAAGGTCACTCGCGGGATGGCGCGGTGGTCGGCCACAGCCTCCTTGCCGGTGAGCTGCCTGCCGATGACCTTGCCGTGATACCAGGCAAGGTGGGTGAAGGCACCGATCCCCGTGACGTCACCTCCCGCCCAGATGCCCGGCGCCGCAAGCAGGGTCTGGTCGTCCACCTTGATCCAGCCCTTCTCGGTGGTGGCGATGCCGGCCGCCCCGAGGTCGAGCCCATTCAGCTTGGGCCGCCGGCCCGCGGCGACGAGGAGGCGCTCACCGGTGAGTGTCTCGCCGGACTCCAGGCGGAGCTGGATGCCGTCGCCCGCGCTTTCGACAGCGACAGCCCGCGCCGACAGGTGGACCCGGATGCCGTCCTCCTCGAACGCCTTGGCCAGCTCGTCCGACGCCTCCTCTTCCTCGCCGGGGATCAAGCGGTCAACGGCCTCGACCACGTGAACGGTGCAGCCGAACCGGGCGAATGCCTGGGAGAGCTCGGCGCCGATGGGTCCGCTGCCGAGCACCACCATCGAGCGGGGCAGCTGGCGCACCAGAGTCGCCTCGCGGTTGGTCCAGTAGGGGACGCTGTCGATGCCCTCGATAGGCGGAATCGCGGCGGAGGTGCCGGTGCCGATGACGATGCCCCTGCGTGCGGTGAGCTGGCGGTCGCCGACCATCACGGTGTGCGCGTCGGTCAGGCGGCCGTCACCGCGGATGATCGTGGCGCCCTGGTCCTCCAGTGCCTCGGTGGCTTTGGTGTCGTCCTCATCGCGGGCGATGTAGTGGGTGCGCCGGGCGATCTTGGTGAAGTCGACATCCCATTCCACGCGCGAGGCGGCCAGCTCGCGAGCGCGCTCCGCCTCGGCGAGCACCTCCGCGGAACGAAGCAACGTCTTGCTGGGAATACACCCCCAGTACGGGCACTCGCCACCGACGAGCTCGCGCTCGACCACCGCGAAGCTGATGCCGGTTCCCTTCAGCTCGCTGGCCATGCCCTCGGACACTGTCCCGGCGCCGATGCAGATGACGTCGAACGCGTCCCCCCCGCCCGGCGCCACCGCTACAGGGCCAGCGGACGGGTCGGCGCCATCACCGCGGACGGGTTGTTCTTCCAGTCCACCCCGGGAACGTCAATGTAGAGCTCGAGCTCGTTGCCGTCGGGATCGAGGACGTACAGGCTGTGGCTGACGGTGTGGTCGCTCAGGCCGACGATGCGCACGCCCGCCTCCTTGCATCGGGCCACCGCCTCGCGGAGCTCGTCGTCGCTGTCGCCGATCTTGATGCCGAGGTGGTACAGGCCGACATGCCGGCCGGACGGGATCTCCTGTGCCGCCGCACCGACCTCGATGAGCAGCAGCTCGTGGTGGGTGCGGCCGCCCGAGAAGGCGGCGGCCGGGAAGCGCGGGTCCGGCGTGGAGATCTGCGTCCAGCCGAGGACGTCGCGATAGAACGCCGACGAGCGCTGGATGTCATGGACATAGAGGACTGCGTGGCCGAGCTCTTTCACGCGCATCGGCCCAGCGTACCCCGCCGACCATGCCTTCAGGCAGAGCCGGCGCGGGGCAGGCCGTGGGCGCGCTCAGAGCACGGTTGCCAGGAACGCCTTCGTCCGGTCGTGCTGGGGGTTGGCGAGGATCTCGCGGGGGGCGCCGGCCTCGACGACGGCCCCTCCGTCCATGAACACGAGCGCGTCACCCACCTCTCGCGCGAATCCGATCTCGTGGGTGACCACGATCATCGTCATGCCGGAGTGCGCCAACCCGCGCATGACCTCGAGCACCTCACCCACCAGCTCCGGGTCCAGCGCAGAGGTGGGCTCGTCGAAGAGCATCAGCTTGGGCTGCATGGCCAGCGCTCGCGCGATCGCGACGCGCTGCTGCTGACCTCCGGAGAGCTGCCTCGGATAGGTGTCGACCTTGTCGCCTAGTCCGACCCGGTCGAGAAGCGCGCGACCACGATCGACGGCCAGAGCCTTCGACTCTCCCTTCACCCGCATCGGAGCCTCGACCAGGTTGGCGAGAGCGGTCATGTGGGGGAACAGATTGAAGCTCTGAAACACCATGCCGATCTCGGCGCGCTTACGGCACACCTCGCGATCGGGCAACTCGTAGAGCTTGTCAGCGCGCTGCCTGTACCCGACCAGCTCACCGTCGACCGAGAGCTTCCCCGCATCGATCTTCTCGAGGTGGTTGATGCACCGTAGGAACGTGCTCTTGCCCGAGCCGGACGGCCCGATGATGCACATGACCTCCTTCGGCGCCACCTCCAGGTCGATGCCGCGCAGCACCTCGAGCCGTCCGAAGTTCTTGTGCACCGCCTCTGCCTGCACCATTGGCGTGGCCATCAGCTGATCCCCGTCATCCGTGTGGTTTCGCGGTGATGGTCACATCGTCCGCCGCCGGGGGTGCTGCGCCACGGAAGTGGAAGAGAGTCCGGCGCAATCTCTGCAGAGGTGTTTCAGGCAGCTGGCGCAACGCGCCCCGTGCGAAATAGCGCTCCAAGTAGTACTGGCCGAAGGTGAGGATGGATGTCATCAGCAGGTACCAGAGGCTGGCCACGATCACCAGCTCGATGATGTTGTAGTTGAAGTTCGAGATCTGCTGCTGAACGAAGAACAGCTCGCCGACGGTGGCGATGACAGCCAGCGAGGTGGTCTTGAGCATTGAGATGGTCTCGTTGCCCGTGGGAGGAATGATCACGCGCATGGCCTGGGGGAGGACCACTCGCCGCATCACCTGCAGACGTGTCATGCCCAGGGCCTGAGCGGCCTCGGTCTGGCCGTGCTCCACCGAGATGATCCCGGCGCGGACGATCTCGGCCATGTACGCGGCCTCGTTGAGACCGAGACCGAGGATGGCCGCCAGGAAGGGGGAGACGAGCTTGTTGGTGATGCCCACCCACTGCAGCGACGTGAAGGGAATGCCGATGGTGACCTTGGGAAGGATGGCAGCGATGTTGAACCAGAAGAAGATCTGGACCAATACGGGTGTGCCGCGGAAGAACCAGATGTAGAACCAGCTCACCGCGGCGACGACAGGATTCTTGGAGAGCCGCATGACGGCGAGCAGGGCCCCAAGCACAACACCGATCACCATCGCGATCGCGGTCAGCTCCAGCGTGACGACGATGCCGCCAAGGATCTGCGCGTTGAAGAGGTACTGGCCCACCACGCGCCAATCGAGCTGGGGCGCGGTGGCGAGGATGTCGATGGCGAGGGCGGCAAGACCCAGCACCACCACCGCCGACACCCAGCGCCAGGGATGGCGAACCGGTATGGCCTTGATCGCCTCCGGCCGCACGCGCGGCGCCGGCGCTGGGAGCGGCTGATCTGCGGAGGTGTTCACGATTCGACTTGGGAGAGACGGCTGCTGGTTCAGCTCAGGTCGCTTGTCGCCTCAATCAGTACTTCGGCACGCAGGCCTGCGTCCCCGTGCCTGAGGAGGTGTTGACGTTCACGGCGACGTCGCTGGTGGACACGCCCACGCTGGCCACATTCCACGAATCGAGGATCTGCTTGTAGAAGCCGTGGTCGATCAGGTACTTGATCGCGTCCTGGGTGGCCTGCTGAAGCCCGGAGCTGTGGGCAAGGGCCACGCCGTACGGCGCGATGCCGCAGGTCTGACCGCCGATCTGCAGCTTGCCCGCCCTGACCTTGGCCTCGTAGAACGAGACCGAGGCGTCGAGCCAGCCGAAGTCGGAGCGGCCCGAGCTGAGGGCAGCGTCCGCCTGGGTCTGGGTGCCGAAACTCTGCACGGTGATGTCGGCCTTGCCGGCGGTCTTGCAGTTGTTGGTGTCACCGGCGATCGCGCCGCCGCCTGGGTTCGCGCCCATGTAGCCCCACGCGTCGGACTCCTCTGTCGTGCCCCCCTCGACGGCCACGGTGTGTCCACACATGTCGGAGGGCTGCGAGATGGTCGGGCCACCGACGTGCTCCACCCACGATTCTCCGACCTTCGCGTAGGTGACGAAGTCGATGCCCTTGGCCTCGCGGGGTGCGGTGGGCGAGTAGCTCGACCAGGCCATCACGTACTTCGGCGGGCTCTCGAGAAGTGCCGGGATGATGTCTGCGAAGGTGACGTTGTTGATCTTGCATTGCACGCCCCAGACCTTGCAGACTGCCTGGGCTAGGTCGATGTCCCATCCCTTGACCTGTCCGGTGCTTGGATCAACGAACTCATTCGGCTGGTAGCTGGCATCGGAGGCGATCTGTAGCGGGCCGCCCGACTTGATCGCGCTCGGCACCTCGGCGGCGATGCTCGCCTGCGTTGAGATCTCGGTGGCGCCGCTGGTCGGCGCGGTGGTGGTGGTCGTGTTGGAACTCCCACAGGCGGCGAGCAGAAGCACGCTCAGCACCATTGCGGTCGTGATGCCTCTCTGCGCGCGGTTCCCGATGCGGCCCATGTGGCGGCTCCTCGTGACTGTGGCTGGGAGTTGCGGACGCCTGACGGTAGGGGGCGGATTGTGACCGGCGCCGAGTTGACTGTCCACTCCGGCGCCCCTCGTACGATGGCTGCGGTGGAGAGCTACGACGTCGTGGTCTGCGGGCTGGGGGCGATGGGAAGCGCAACCGCGTACCAGCTGGCCAGGCGCGGCGTCCGCGTCCTCGGCCTGGACCGCCTCTCCCCGCCGCACCGGTTCGGCTCGACGCACGGAGACACGAGGGTCACCCGGCAGGCGATCGGGGAGGGGTTGGCGTACGTCCCCCTTGCCCAGCGCTCGCACCAGCTGTGGCGCGAGATCGAGGCACAGACGGGCGCCGAGCTGCTGACCACCAACGGCCTGCTGGTGCTGGCGTCACCCGGCCTGCAGACGCGTCACCACGGCAAGACGCGGTTCCTCGAGACCACCATCGAGGCCGCTCGCGCGTTCTCGATCGACCACGAGGAGCTGAGCGCGGCCGAGATCAGCAGTCGATATCCCCAGCTGCGCCTGAGCGGCGACGAGAGCGGCTATTTCGAGCCTGGTGGTGGCTTCGTCCGGCCGGAGGCCGCGGTGTCGGCCCAGCTCGAGCTGGCGCGGCGGTCGGGCGCGGCGATCCGGACCGTTGAGGCGATGACCGGGTACGTCCAGGACACGGACGGCGTCACGGTCACCACCACGGCGGGGCGCTACGCGGCGGGGACGCTGGTCCTCGCCGCCGGCGCGTGGCTCGGCGCGATCCTCGGCGAGCCGTACGCCCGCGATTTCGCCATCAGCCGTCAGGTATTGCACTGGTACGCCGTCGACGGACCGATCGAGCCCTACCTTCCGGACAGGTTTCCGGTCTTCATCTGGGACAGGCAGCCGGTGTCGTTCTACGGGTTCCCGGCGATCGACGGCCGGGACGGCGGGCTCAAGGTGGCCGCCGAGCAGGCTGTCCCGAGCGCAACGGTCGACGACGTCTCGAGGGAGGTGGGCACGGGGGAGCTGTACGGGTTCTACGACGCGATCGTCAGGGACCACCTGCCGGGTCTGGCGCGACGCTGCATCAGGGCGGTCACCTGCATGTACACGACCACCCCGGACGGGGACTTCGTCATCGATCGCCATCCCGAGCACCCGTCCGTGGTCATCCTCTCGCCGTGCTCCGGCCACGGCTTCAAACACTCGGCCGCCATCGGCGAGGCGGTAGCAGCTACGGTCGCCGGCGAGGTGCCTGTGGTCGACCTCAGCCCATTTTCCCTGCAGCGGTTGCGACCTCAGTCAGTCCCCAGCTGAACCGAGAGAGCGCTCCGCCACTCCGACGCCTGCAGGAACGCTCGGAACGCTTCCGCGGCGGCGCTCAGCGAGCGGTCCCTGACCCACATGACGTGCCAGCGCCGCTGCACCGGGAATCCTTCGACACGGAGAGGTCGCAGCAGCCCCAGTTGCACCTCCAGCTGGACGGCATGCGTGGACAGGACAGTCACCCCAAGGCCGCCCGCCACGGCTCGCTTGAGCGCGCCGTTGCTGGCCATGTCCATCGTGGAGACGGCCTGTACGCCCGCGTGCGCGAGGATGAGCTCCGCCGACTCGCGGGTGCCGGAGCCGCGCTCGCGGAGCAGCAGCGGGCCATCCAACAGGTCGAGTGGCTGCAGAGGCTCGCGTTCGACAAGCGGGTGGGTCGGGGCGCTGAAGCACATCAACTGGTTGTCGAGGAACGGCTCGGCTTCGAGGAGTCCGTCGTCCCACAAGCGGCCGACGACACCGAGATCGGCGCTGCCGTCGACGAGGAGCTCATGCACCCGCGAGCGATTGACGACATCGAGGCTCAGCTCGACCTTGGGGTGGCGGTGGTGGAAGGCAGCCAGCGCGTCCGGCAGGACGTACACCCCGACGGTCGTGTCGCCCGCGACTCGCACGGTGCCCGCACGCAGGCCGGCGAGATCTCCGATGGCATGCTCGGCGTCACCGACCGAGGCCAAGATGCGCGCCGCTCGCTCGTACAGCGCTCGTCCGATGGCGGTCAGCTCGGGAGCACGCCGAGCCGGATCAAGCAAGGGGTAACCGACGGCGCGAGCGAGGGCCTGCATCTGATGAGTGACAGCGGGCTGGGTGAGCGACAGCTCCCGAGCCGCTCTCGTGAAGCTGCGGTTGTCGACCACGCTCGTGAAGATTCGCAGCTGCCGCAATGTCAGGCTACGCTCCAATCGCGTTGTCATTAGAAAATTCTATGCAAAGTAACCTGAGAATGCATTGGACTTCACTCTAGCCCACGCCTACTCTCGTGAGATGCCCCTACAACGCCGTCCGCCGACCCCCACGCACGTGGCCCGCGAGCATTCGGATGCAGCGATCCGGCACGGCTAGGCGGCGCGCCATGTCCTACGCCGATCCGCTCGACGCGATCGACGGGGCGAAGAGCGAGGCGGATGAGGCGGGGCACGATCTCCGCGGGTTCACGCGCCGCACCGGCTCGTTTGGCTATCGCTTCGAGGCACGCTGCCATACGTGCAGAGAAACAGTGATCATCGCCAGGGTCAACGCCGGCTGGGACTACAGCAGGCCCATCGACTCCTGCGCGACACAGGCGAGCTGAGCGACCGCCGTGGGTCAGGACTTTCGTGCAACCGCGGCCAGCATGGTCGGAAACGGTCGCGGCATTCTCGCCGCCGACGAGAGTGTGGCGACGATGAACAAGCGCCTGGAAGCGACTGGAGTCGCTCCGACGGCCGAGCAGCGGTGTGCCTATCGAGAGATGCTGTTGACCACTCCCGGGCTCTCCGACTCGATCAGCGGGATCATCCTGTCCGATGACATCTTCACCGCCCAGGTGAGCGACGGGCGCCCCTTTCCGGATGCATGCCGTGAGGCCGGGCTGCTCCCAGGCATCAAGGTGGACACCGGGGCGAAGCCCCTTGCCAATGCTGCCGGGGAGACCGTGACCGAGGGCCTGGACGACCTTCGGGCCCGGCTCGAGTTGTACGCGAGCGCGGGCGCAGCATTCACCAAGTGGCGCGCGGTGATCCAGATTGGCGAGCGGCTCCCCTCACGACGTGCGCTGGTCGCCAATGCGCATGCCCTGGCCAGGTACGCGGCCCTGGTCCAGGAGGCCGGCCTGACACCGATCGTTGAGCCGGAGGTTCTCATGGACGGCGGTCACGGCCTCGATCGGTGCGAGGAGGTCACGCAGACCGTGCTCCACACCGTTTTTGAACAGCTGGCCGAACAGGGGGTCGTTCTCGAGGGGACGGTGCTGAAGCCGAACATGGTGCTCGCCGGGAGCGACTGCGAGCCCCGCGCCGGCACCCACGAGGTTGCTGCGGCCACGGTGCGCACCCTGCGCAGCACGGTCCCAGCGGCCGTGGCCGGGGTGGCGTTCCTCTCCGGCGGACAGGGTGTCGACCAGGCGACGGCCCACCTTGCGGCCATCAACGCGCTCGGGCCGCAGCCGTGGGAGCTGTCGTTCTCGTTCGGACGCGCGCTGGTCGACGAGGCCCTCCAAGCCTGGCGCGGTGACCCGCAGCGTACTGGTGCCGGACAGGACGCGCTGGTGGCGCGGGCGCGTGCCAACGCTGACGCCCGCGCCGTCTGAGCCGCGCCCGCGGGTTCATGGCCGGGCCGGGCTCAGCGCCGTTCTGCCGCCAGTTGCAGGAGGTGATAGACGAGGATCAGCTGGGTCACCGCCAGCGGCTCGTTGCGAACGCCTTCGATGGACCCGATCCCGCTCGGCAGGACCGCGTCGTCGCCGAAACCCAGGCCGCGCCAGAGCGCCTCTTCCACCTGGCGGGTCAACGCGGGTGGAGCGTGCCCGTGGATGTGCAGCGCGTCGACGGGCTTGCCATCGTCGTCACGAATCAACTTGAGGTGAATGGCCCGGCGATTTTCGTCGGTGACCACCGATGAGAGGTCGGGGTGGGACACGGTCGGCCGCAACAGGAGCATGGCGCTGAGCGTGGGCTCCCCGTCCGGCTCGTCGTGGTCGTGTCCGTGGCCGTCTGCGGTCTGCTTGAGCGAACCGAAGCGGACCACGATGTCGGCCTTGGCGCGCTGCGGGCGAATGAACTCGACGGACTCCGTCTCCCGTCTTTCCAGCTCAGCCAGGACCTGCTCACGCGAGTAGCCACGTTTGCTGGAGTCGCGGGCGACCTTCCAGGCGACGCGGATCGGCTCCGGCGGGTCGAGGTACACGCTGACGTCAGCGCAGGCCTCGCCCAGCTTGGTGTGCAGGGGCAGCAGCCCCTCGATGATCACGAACCGGCGCGGCTCGACAAACTCGGGGCGACCGAAGGTGCCGGTGCTGTGGTCGTACTTCGGCTTGAGGATGGGCTGGCCGTTGGCGAGCAGCTGGAGATGCTGCTCCATGATCTCGATGTAGTTGCACTTCGGGTTGAGTGGGGTGAAGGGCAGGTTGCGCCGCTCCTCGCGGTCGTAGCGGTGATAGTCGTCGACGCAGACGGCGGTGACGTTCTCCTTCCCGAGAGCCTCGACCAATCCCTTGGTGAGCGTCGTCTTGCCCGCGGCGCTGTCCCCGGCGATGCTGAGCATCACAGGGCGCAGCGCGACCTGGTCGTCCGCCCACGCCGCGCGTTGAATGGCCATCGCCTTGTCAGGCATGACCCCGTCGGCGGTCACGCGGTGTCCACCGCGTCGGGTGGCTGCCCGGCGGACAGCAACCGGCTCTTGCGCACGTCGGCCTCGTCGATGAGCATCAGGTCGTCGCGGCCCACCGCCCCGCCGGCGCCGACGAGACGGTTCGCCTGGCGCAGGCGGCACCGTTCCAGGGCGTTGCGAACGCTGCGCGCGTTGGCGAACCGAGGCTGCGCCATGCGCCTGTCGAGCAGCTCACGAAAGGCTTGGACCGCCCCCGGGGAGAATCGGTAGCGCTGCTGGTCGAGCATCAGGGTGGCGATCTGCAGGAGCTCGTCAACCGTGTAGTCAGGGAACTCGATGTGGTGAGCGATGCGCGACTGCATACCCGGGTTGCTCTCGAAGAACGTGTCCATGCGATCCCTGTAGCCGGCGAGCACGACGACGATGTCGCTGCGCTGGTTCTCCATCACCTGGAGCAGGATCTCGATCGACTCGGCGCCGTAGTCGCGCTCGTTGTCGTGCTTGTAGAGGTAGTACGCCTCGTCGATGAACAGCACGCCTCCCATGGCGCGCTTGAGCACGTCGCGCGTCTTCGGCGCGGTGTGGCCGATGTATTGGCCGACCAGGTCGTCGCGGCTGACGCTCGTGAGGTGACCCTTGGCGAGGTAGCCAAGACGGTTGAGGATCTCGCCCATGCGCATGGCAACCGTGGTCTTGCCGGTGCCGGGGCTGCCGGTGAAGCACATGTGCAGCGACGGCCGTTCGGACTCGAGGCCGAAACCATGGCGGAGACGATCGATGACCAGCAGCGACGCAATCTCGCGAATGCGTGTCTTCACCGGCTCGAGGCCGACCAGGTCGTGCTCGAGGCTCTCGAGCACGTCGGCGATTCGGGCCTCGGCGAGCTGCGCGCCCATGTCGACCTGGGCATCAGCGTCCCATTCGGGAAGCACCTGATCAGTGGCGGCGGCGTCGGTCGCGGTGTCGTCGCCCGCAGCCGGTGCAGTGTCGGGCGCGCCGGCGGCGGCGTTCTGCGGGGTCATCCCGAAGCGCCTCCGGCCGTCGGGCGCCATCACTTACGGTACCTCTCACCCTCGGGACTGTCGGTGGCGTAGGCGTGGAGCGCGTAGCGGACCTGGCGATCGGGTCCCTCCTCGCGCTCGAGGCGGAAGCCCGGCTCAACGGCCGGCCGGTTGACGATGAAGCTGAGCGCCGTCGTCTGCCGGCCCAGGGTGCGGTCATACCCGTTGAGCCGGACGTAGTGATCGGGGTGCGCCTCGCGGCAGCGGTTGATCTCGAAGAGGACCGCCGAGGCGTCGTTCATGTCGAACATCGGCAGCTCCCACATCTCCCACAGGAAGTTGCGCGGGTGCGGGTCGTCAGTGAACTCGACGGACAGTGGCCAGTTGTTGTCGAGGCAGTACCGCACCTGGGCCGTGATCTGCTCGTCGTCGAGATCGGGAAGATAGGAGAACGTTCCCTGGGTGATGCGCATCGTGTTGTCTCCTCTCAGGCCGACGTCGGCGTGGACACCACGTCGGGTGTGTCCGTCGACTCGTAGTTGAAGCTGATCTCGCCCCAGACGTCGAGAGCTGCGCGCAGCTCCGGGCTCCACTTGGCGGCAGCCTTGAGGATGTCGGGGCCCTCGTTGACGTAGTCACGGCCCTCGTTGCGCGCCTGCACCATCACCTCGAGCGCCACCCGATTGGCGGTGGCGCCGGCGGCGATTCCCATGGGATGCCCGATGGTTCCGCCGCCGAACTGGAGCACCGTGTCCTCACCGAGGTAGTCGAGGAGCTGGTGCATCTGGCCGGCGTGAATTCCACCCGATGCGACGGGCATGACGCCCGGCATGGAGACCCAATCCTGGTCGAAGTACAGGCCCTTCTGGGGATCGGCCGCTGTGTAGCCCTGGCGGCACGTGTCGTAGTAGCCCCGGATCATGTTGGGATCGCCCTCCAGCTTGCCCACGACCGTCCCGGCGTGCACGTGGTCGACACCGAGCAGGCGAACCCATTTGGCGATCACCCGGAAGCTCACACCGTGCGTCTTCTGCCGTGTGTACGTGCCGTGACCGGCACGGTGGAGATGGAGGATGACGCCGTTGCGGCGCGCCCACTTCGACATCGACGTCATCGCGGTGTAGCCGACGGTGAGGTCCATCATCACGATGACGCTGCCGAGCTGCTTGGCGAAGTCGGCACGCTCGTACATGCTCTCCATGTCGGCGGCGGTGACGTTGAGGTAGTGGCCCTTGATCTCACCGGTCACCGCCTGCGCTTTGTTGACGGCCTCCATCGACGACAGGTATCGGTCGCGCCAGCGCATGAATGGCTGGCTGTTGATGTTCTCGTCGTCCTTGGTGAAGTCGAGGCCGCCGCGCAGCGCCTCGTAGACCACGCGTCCGTAATTGCGCGCGGAGAGGCCGAGCTTGGGCTTGGTGGTGGCGCCGAGGAGCGGGCGGCCGTACTTATTGAGGTACTCGCGCTCCATGACGATGCCATGTGGCGGGCCCTGGAACGTCTTGACGTAGTGCGGCGGGATGCGCATGTCCTCGAGGCGAAGCGCCTTCAGGGCCTTGAAGCCGAAGACGTTGCCGATGATCGAGGACGTGAGGTTGGCGATCGACCCCTCCTCGAAGAGATCGATGTCGTAGGCGATCAGCGCGATGAACTGTCCCGGCGTGCCGGGGACCGGGTCGCACCGGTACGCCTTCGCCTGGTAATGCTCGTGGGCGGTGAGCCGGTCGGTCCAGACCACCGTCCACGTCGCCGTCGAGGACTCCCCGGCGACCGCGGCCGCCGCCTCCTCGGGATCGACGCCCTCCTGCGGAGTGATCCGGAACGCGCAGAGGATGTCGGTGGGCTTGGGCTCGTAGTCGGGCTCCCAGTAGCCCATCTTCTTGTAGGGGATGACCCCGGATGCCCAGCGATCGTCGGCCGGCGGGCTCGCCTGGGCCGGTGTTGGTTCGGCGACTGCCATGGCCTTGTCTCCTCTTCGGCGGCGGAATCGATCGTCGCCTGCGGGCCATGGTCGTCTCCGTTCGCATCAATGTCAATTGATTTTCCATTGACGACTATGTAGGCTGCACTTATGACACTGCGCCAGCTGGCGACGCTTCTCGAGGTGGCTCGCGCCGGCTCGGTGAAGGGAGCGGCTGAGCAGCTCTTCGTGACCCAGCCCGCCGTGTCCGCGGTGCTGGCGTCTCTGCAGCGCGAGCTCGGCGTCGACCTCGTCGCTCGCGACGGCCGCGGTCTGCGCCTCACCGACGCCGGCCGTGTCCTCGCCGACTACGCGCGGCGCATCCACGGCATGCTCGACGAGGCCGCGGCGGCGACCACCGGCGTCCAGGCACGGGGACGCCTGCGGATGGCCGCGGTGACCACGGCGGGTGAGCATCTTCTGCCAGCCGCGATCGCCGGCTTTCGAGAGCTCCATCCCACCGCCGAGGTGAGCCTGGAGGTTGCCAACCGCGGCCACGTCTGGGAGCGTCTTGATGCTCACGAGGTTGACCTGGTGGTGGCCGGCCGGCCGCCGGCAGCGCGCCTGCTGCGGTCGCGCGCGGCGCGGCCCAACCAGCTGGTGATCGTCGCCGCTCCAGGGATCGGCACCTCGTTGACCGCTGCCGCGCTGGCGGGGCAGACGTGGCTCCTCCGTGAGCGCGGGTCCGGCACTCGGGCCACCACCGAGGAGTACCTCGCCGCGTTGGGAATCGAGCCGGCGAGCCTGACTCTCGGCTCGAACGGCGCCATCCGCGAAGCCGCAGCGGTGGGCCTCGGCATCACCCTGATCTCGAGCGAGGCGGTGGAGGTTGAGCTCGCCGCCGGCCGGCTGGTCACCGTCGCGGCGCCCGACGTCCCGCTGCGCCGGGATTGGCACGTCGTCACCCGTGCCGAGGAGCGCCTCCCGGAGAGCGCGTCGCTGTTCCTCACGTACCTCGTCGAGCGCTGCCGCTTCGTGCCGACCGACGAGGGGTGACGCCGCGGTCACACGGGTGACGTCGGGTCCGGGCAGACGTATGCTGAACCACACGGTCACACGTCACACAGGGTGATCTCATGGAACCGCCGCCGAGTCAGCCCGCGACAGGGGGCGATTCGGCGGGCCCCGACGACCGCTCCGACACCGGCGCCCGCCGCGTGCAAATGGTGACCTGCGGCCGGTGCGGCTGGCCCAGTGCATCCGTGGCCCAGGAGGGCATGCGGTTGCTCAGCTTCGTGTGCCACTGGTGCGGCAAGACCACGGTCGGCGTCGTCGACCCGACGATCCGCCGCAACGTCATCTTCTGATTGGTCAGCCGCGGCGGTACGTGGCGACAGCCAGGGGCGCGAACACGGCGATGAGGCCGGCCGACCACAGCAGAGCCCGCACCACGAAGTACGACGCCGGGTGGCCGACCAGGGCCTCCGCAGGCGCGCCCTGGGTGAGTGTGCGCACCGCGTTGACCATGACGGTCATCGGCTGGTTCTCGGCGAAGCCCTGCAGCCATGTCGGCATCGACGCCACCGGGACGTAGGCGGAGGAGATGAACGTGAAGGGAAACACGATGAGCGCGAAGCCCTGGGCGGCCTGAGCGGAGCCGCCGACCATGCCGATGAGGATGAACAGCCACTCGAACACGAAGCCGAACAGCACGACCAGCGCCGCCGCCTCGAGCGCTGCGCCGGCGCTGTCATGGAGTCGGAAGCCGACCGCGAAGCCGATGGCGATGGTGATCGCCAATGACCACACCTGGATGGCGGTGTCGGCAAGAGCACGGCCCAGGATCACCGCGCTTCGTGGGATGGGCAGCGAGCGCAATCGAGACACGAGTCCCGAGCCGACGTCCTCGGCCATGCCCACCGCCGCGTACATGGCATTGAACAGCACGCCGGTGGTGATGAAGCCGGGGACCACGAAGTTGACGTAGTCGATCCCATGCGTGGTGATGGCTCCACCGAACACGTAGCGGAAGATGAGCAGGAAGAGCGCGCCCTGCAGCGTGCCCACCACGATCATCTGCGGGGAGCGCAGGAAGTTGAGCAGCACGCGGCGGGCGAGCTGCTGGGTCGAGGTGAACAGGCCCGCCGGATGTGCCGTTCTCGGTGGCAGGACCATGCTCATGCCGCAACCTCCCCTGACGTTGTGGTGAGCGCGAGGAAGGCCTCGTCGAGGGTGGGCTGACGCACGGACACCTCGTCGAGGGAGATGCCCACCGCGTCGAGCGGGCGCAGCGCCGCGAAGAGCTGCGCTGTGCCGGCGCCGAGCCGGACGCGCACGCTGCGCGTGGCCACGTCGACGACGGGCGCGTCGTCGCCGATGGCCGCGAGGGTGGTGGCGACACGCTCGAGGTCGCTGGTGTCGCGCACGTGCACCTCGACGATGCTCCGTCCCGCCCGCTGCTTGAGGTCGCGCGGTGTGCCCGAGGCGACGACGCGACCGTGGTCGATGATGGCGACGTGCGAGGCGAGGTGGTCGGCCTCGTCGAGGTACTGCGTGCTCAGCAGGACGTCGGTGCCGTTCGCCACGAGGGCGCGGATGAGGTCCCAGAGCTCGAGACGGCTGCGTGGGTCGAGCCCGGTGGTGGGCTCGTCGAGCAGGAGGAGACGCGGCCTCCCCACCAGGCTGGCACCGAGGTCGAGGCGACGGCGCATGCCCCCGGAATAGGTGCGCACTGTGCGGTCTGCGGCATCGGTGAGGCCGAGCTGCTCGAGGACGCGCGCGGCGTCGGCGCGAGCCTGGGCACGCGGGACGCCGAACAGGCGGGCGACCATCTCGACGTTCTCGCGGCCGGTCATGGCCGGCTCCACGGCGGCGTTCTGGCCGGCGAGCGCCAGCAGGCGGCGAACCGACGCGGGCTCGCGAGCCACATCGTGGCCGCCGACGCAGACCACGCCGGCGTCCGGGCGGAGCAGGGTGGCGACGATGCTGATCAGCGTCGTCTTGCCGGCGCCGTTGGGGCCGAGCACGGCGAGCACCTGGCCGGGCTCCATGGTGAGGTCAAGGCCGTCCAGGGCCCGGGTCTTGCCGAAGGTCTTGACCACGCCTTCGGCTTGGATGGTGGCGGTCATGTTCCTCTCCGGTTGTACGATGCACTAACGCTGACAGGGCGCTATAGTGACCTAACGATGTTAGGGATGTCAAGGCTGTCCATCGGCCACAATCGCCCCCAGGAGGACCCGAGGAACGCCATGCGCCGAGACGACCGGGGAGGGCTGAACCGCGACGCGGTGGTCGAGGCCGCCCTCCCGCTGGTCGACGAGCTGGGCATTGACGGCCTCTCCATGCGGGCGCTCGCCGACCGCCTCGGGGTGAAGGCCGCATCTCTCTACTGGCACCTGCGCGACAAGGAGCAGCTGCTCGAGCTGCTCGCCGAAGCGCTGCTCGATCGCGTCGAGATTCCGGACGGGCAGCGCGGCTGGCGGGCAGAGGTGACGGCGTCGTGTAAGGCGCTGACGGACGTCGTGCAACAGCATCGCTCAGCGGTGTCGGTGGTGCTCGCCTCCCTCCCGGTGGTGCGACAGAGCCGGTTGCGCCGCGACCTCACCCGTCTCCTTGCCCCGACAGGCGTTGCGGACCCGGAGGGCGTCGCTTTCGCGCTAATCGTGCAGGTGGTGGCGGCTGCCACCGCCGCCCCATCGTCAGCCCCGCGGGAGCTGGGCAACGGGATGACGCTGCGCATCGACTCCGGGTCATGGCGCGTGCTGGTGCGCGCTGCGCCGCTCGACGCACCGGTGGAGGTGGCGCGGTCGGAGGGCGGCGGCGGCGCGCCGTCCCTCGACATGAGCACGGACGGGGAGGTGGTGGTGCGCAACCGCCGCGGCGCCAACCGCGGCTCTGTCGAGCTGAGCCGCAACCACTCCTGGTCCATCAAGTTGCATGGCGGTACCTGGAACACCGCACTCGACCTCACCGGGCTGCGCATCACCGGCGTCGAGATGGACAGCGGCGGCGGCAACGTCACCTGCGTCCTGCCGATGCCGCACGGCATCGTTCCAGTGCGGATAAACAGCGGCATCGTCGGGGTCACGCTGCGACGGCCGCGCGAGGCAGCCGCGCATGCGCTGGTGCAGACGGGCTCGGTGAAGGTGCGCTTCGACGGCGACCTCATCAAGGCGACGATGACGGACGTGCAGTGGAACTCGCCCGGTGCCTCACAGCGCGATGATCGTTACGACGTCACCGTGTGCAGCGGCTGCGTGAAGGTGGCCATGGATTCGACCGCGCCGGCGGACAGCGCGCCGAGCGCGGCAGTCCCGCAGGACGGGGTCGCGACCGCCGGTCGCGGCGCGAGCCAGGTCGTCGCGCTCATTCTCGATGGCATCGAGCAGCAGGTGGCCGCGGTCGAGGCCGAACGATGAGTTGAGGCTCCTGCGCGAGTCTCATCTCAGATGGGGACCGAGCCGACCCTCCCGGACCGCGCGCGCCGCCAC
>NZ_JAEKNS010000043.1:0-29679 GCF_016464765.1 Candidatus Aeolococcus gillhamiae
TCTCCATGAGGGTCCGCTCGAGGACGGGGTCGTGACCTGCCCCTGGCACGGATCCCGGTTCCGTATCGACACGGGACAGGCTCTGCGAGGCCCCGCGACCTTCCCCCAGCCCACCTTCACTGTCCGCGAGGCGGATGGCCAGGTCTCGCTGGAGCTGCGCCAGCCGAGTGCTTGAGCCCGCGGTCCGACCAGGCCCCGCGCCCCCGGAGGAGCGAGAGCGGAGACCGCTTGCGGCTCGTCAGCAGATACCCGGGAGGTCGTTTCCTGCGTTCGCGCGCGCTGAGAACGCTCCTTCCCCGTAGCTCCGCGGTCGTCACGTCCTCCCACCGGCATCTACCTATTGCGCCAACCCCGCCAGGAGGCGCGTTCATCTGCCTTCAGCGGATGCGCGCCGCTCAGAGCGCGCGGCTCGCCACAGAGTCCTGATCGGACGATGATCCTCGGCGTGCGAGGTGCGCGGGCCGTGGAGTCTCAGACATGATCTGGCGCTTGGCAGCACATCGTGGCATTCGGCCAAGCCGTTCCCCGCGCGGGCCAGCCTCTGGCATTCGAAACTCTGGAATAGTCCGGCACGCGGCCGCCGGCCTCCGCCGGGTTGGCCGCGCCCGTGAGCGTTGACGCGTGAGCGACCAACCGCCAACGGACGATCTGCGCCGGCCAGTCCCGAACGAGGCCCAACTGCAGGACGAGTTCCGCCACACGGCGCTGCTGGATCACGAGCAAGCCGAGCCGCGCATGTCGCTCGGCCGAGTGCACATGCGGGTGCGCGGCCGATTCGTCTCGGTGTGGTGGGCGATCCCGATCCTCACCGCCGCGGGCGTGCTGATCGTGCTCGCCGCCAAGCTGTACGCGGGCAGCCCGGCGGGGCGGGCGCTGATGGCGCAGTATCCCTGCATCCCGCACGACCCGCCCGTGCCCGCGGGTGTCCCCGCCTTCGTACGCTGGACCCACCTGCTCACCTTCTTCTTCTTGATCATCATCGTGCGCTCCGGCCTGCAGATTCTCTGCGATCACCCGCGGCTTTATTTGAAGGTCCACTGCACACCGGGACGGGAGTGGCTGCGCTTTCGCGGTCCGGTTCCCAGCGACGTGGTGTGGACCGCCAAGCAGGACGCGATCATGCTCAGCCCGCTTGTCGGGCTGCCCGGGGGGCGTCACACAATTGGGGTGGCGAGGCATTGGCACTTCATCTTTGACATCCTCTTTGTGATCACCGGCGTGGTCTATGTGGTGTTCTTCTTCGCCACACCCTGGGTGAATCGGCTGCTGCCCACCCACCTGTCGCTGTTCCCTGAGGCGGCCTCGTGTGCGGTCACCTACCTGAGCCTGCACCTGCCGCAGGGGTCGATCGGGTTCTTCCGCTACGACGCGTTGCAACAGCTGAGCTACTTCGCGGTCATCTTCGTGCTCGGACCACTGGCGATCCTCACCGGCCTGGCGATGTCACCGGCCCTCGACAATCGCTACCGCTGGTACGCGCGGCTGTTCGGCAACCGCCAGATCGCCCGCTCGCTCCACCTCCTGGTGATGCTCTCGTTCGTGCTCTTCTTCATCGGCCACATGACTCTGGTCGCGCTGACCGGCTTCGCGCCCAATCTCAACGACATCACCCTGGGTGTCAACCGCAACGACCTGAACGGTTTCGGCATCTGGTTGCTGGTGCTCATCCTGGTGGTCGGCTTCAATGTCTGGGCTGTCCGCTTGTCCTGGACTCACACCCGCGTCCTGCAACGGGTCTCCAATGCGACGGTGGGTCGGGGAATGAACCTGCTCTTCGACAGGTTCGCTCCCAAGGTGCAATACCAGCGCAAGGACATCAGTCCGTACTTCTGGCCCAACCACAGTCGGCTGCCCGAGGGGCGCGAGTGGGACGAGTTATGCGCCAACGACTTTCGCAGCTACCGCCTCAAGGTGCACGGGCTTGTCGAGCACCCCGTGGAACTGTCCCTGAATGACCTGCAGGAGATGGCCAAGCAGGAGCAGATCACCATGCACAACTGCATCCAGGGCTGGTCCGGTATCGCCGAATGGGGCGGCCTGCCGTTCTCCGCGCTGATCGATCTGGTCCGACCTCAACTCGACGCGCGGTGGGTGATGTTCTACTCGTTCGCCGAGGGTGGCCGCGGCGGCACCTATTACGACTCTCACAGCATCGAGGACATGCGCCACCCCCAGAGTCTGCTCGCCTACGAAATGAACGGCGCGCGGCTGCCGATCCTGCACGGTGGTCCGCTGCGCCTGCGGGTCGAGAACCAGCTCGGCTTCAAACACGTCAAGTGGATCAGCGAGATCGAGTTCGTTCACCACTTCTCAGAACGCTTCGCCGGGTTCGGCGGCTACCAGGAAGACCACGAATTTTTCGGGTACCGCGACCAGATCTGACACGAGCCAGATGGGACCGGACCGCATTCGACGCTCGTGATTCGGCCGTTAGCGTGGGCCGTCCCGCGCGAGGCCGCCGGTCACTGCGAGCGCTGGCAACGAGGACAGTGGTTCGTGCCCCGTCCTGCGACGCGGGTCCGGCGGATGCACGTTCCACAGACCAGGCAGGGCTGCGCCTGGCGGCGGAACAGTCGCGCGCCGGTAAGGTGACTGCCCCGGCCCCGAAAGACGTTGGCGTAGTCCTCGAAGCTGGTGCCGCCATCCTCGACCGCGGCACTGAGGACTGCCCGGATGGCGTGATGCAATCGGGTCACTGTGGCGGCGCTCAGCGTTCCCGCGGGCCGCTGGGGATGGATTCGCGCCAGGTGGAGTGACTCGTCGGCATAGATGTTGCCCACCCCGGCCACCGTCGTCTGATCGAGGATCACCGCTTTGATGGGGGCACGAGCATGGCGCCTGAGCTGTTCGCGGAAGTCCGCCACGTTGAACGCCTCGCTGAGCGGCTCCGGGCCAAGCCGCTTGAGGAACGGATCAGCGAGAAGCGCCGGCGTATCCACCAGTGTGATCCGGGCGAACTTCCGCTGGTCGTTGACGAACAGCACGGTGTCGCCGCTGAGCCGGATGATCACGCGCGTGGTCACGTTCGGCATAGGCGCCAGCATGCTGCGCGAGGGGTGGCCGCCGGCGAACCGCGTGCTGCCGTGCTCGGTCACCACCAGCTGCCCGGTCATCCGCGGATGCAGCAGCAGATGGAACCCGTCGTCCAGGTCGATGATCAGGACCTTGCCGCGACGGCCGATGCCGACCACTCGATGATCGACCACGACACGGTCGATCACCGACTGCGGCGCGTCGAATGACCGCTCCCAGAGCACATCGACGCCCTCGACGCGCTTGCTGGCCACGGTGGCGAGCAGTCCGCGCCGCATGGTCTCGACCTCGGGAAGCTCGGGCACAGGAGGTCTAGGGCACGGTCACGGAAGCCGGACCGGACAATTGGGGGCTCACCATTGCTCGTAGCATCGCTAGAGGATACCGCCAGCTTCGAATTGCTCGGCCACCGTGAGGCGTGGCGGAGGACGTGGCTGCGCGAGCGGGCACCCATGGTGCGCACGAGCCTCCGGGCCGGGCGCGGCGTCGGTCGTTACATCCAGAATGTCGAGGCGCTGTCCCTGATGAGGCCGAAGGATGTCACCCTGGCCGTTGTGGGTTGGAACGTCAGGCAGACGCCCAGACGACGACATCGCCGTCGACGACCTCGACACGATACGTCTCGACGGGGACCACCGCCGGCGGGTTGAGCACGTCCCCGGTGCGAATGTCAAATCGTGAGCCGTGCCGAGGGCATTCGACCGTGCAGTCCTCGAGCTCACCGTCGCTGAGCGGATAGTCCTCGTGGGTGCAGTTGTCGCGGAGTGCGTAGAAGCGACCATCGTCAGCACGGATGAGACAAACTGGTGTGTCATCCACAACAAGACCCCTCACGCTGTGGAACGGGACAGTGTCGGCGCGCGCAACCACGTGTCCAACTTCATCCGAGCCATCGGTCGCCACCGACTCTCCAGCAGCGGCGCGCTCATCGTGGTGCGGTTCGCCGATGGTGAGGAGGAAGGCCGACTCATCCAGGGCAACAACGCTGTGCGGCAATCGCTCGGTGACCACGAGCAGTTGGCCCGGGGTGAGCTCGTATGCTGCTCCCTCGACCTCGAAGCGAATCTGACCGTCGAGGCAGTGCACGCTGATGACCGAGTCGGCGTGGTGCTCGTCGACACGGCCACGAGCCTTGAGCGCAACGAGAACGACCCGGAAGGTCGGGTGGCTCGCCAGTGTCCTCGACGCCTGGTCCGCCGCCCGGTACGAGTCGCCGGCGCGCAGCGAACGCAGTTGTTCCTTCCAGTCGAAGGAGACGACCGGCGTCGAAGGATGTCCAAGGGTGTCTGCTGACCCGTTCGTCATGGCAATTCCTTGACAGGGCTGGTTACGAGAAGGTTTTCTGAGTTGTAGGCAGTCTGACGCAGGCCCGCTCGGAACGCGAGAGCTCGCACGGTAGCGGGTTTCCTCAGAACGGCACGGAGTCACGTTTGACGCTCGTGCTGCCGGTGACGGGCGGCGAGGAGGTCAAGAATGGATACCGTGTAGCAGGCAAGACCGTCCCCACCAGGGGACGTCAGACACAGGCTGAAGGAATCAAGCATGGCCTCCGTGCTGGTCACTGGCGGAACCGGGAGGCTGGGCGCGCGCATCGTCGCGCATCTCGCCGCCAGGGGACACTCCATCCGCGTCCTCAGCCGCACCCGTGGTTCCGATGCGCCCCGCGGCGTCGAGGAGGTCGTCGGCGACCTCGCGTCTGGAGAGGGACTTACCAGCGCGGTCGCCGGTATCGATACCGTTATTCACGCCGCCTCTGATTCCTCCGATCCAATGGCGACCGACGTGGCCGGCACCCGCCGCCTCATCGTCGCGCTCGGCGAGGGCGGCGACGCGGCGAAGCTCGTCTACGTGTCCATCGTCGGGGTGGAGCACAGCAGGCTCCCGTACTACGTCGCCAAGCGCGCCGTCGAACGAGAGGTTGAGAGCAGCGGCTTGGCCTGGAGCATCGTGCGGGCGACCCAGTTCCACAGCTTCGCCCTGTCCGTCCTCCAGTCGCTCGTGGACGACCGCGGCACTTTGACGGTTCCCGACGGGACGCTCTTGCAACCGGTGGACGCCGACGAGGTCGCGGAGCGTCTGGTCGCCGTGGCAGACGGCCAACCCTTACGTCGAATCGCCCTACTCGGCGGCCCCGAGGTGCTCAGCCTGGAGCACATGGCCCGCGCCTACCAAGAAACGCGGGGCTTGCCCGCCTCGGTCCGTGTTGGCGTCGTCCACGACCCGATGCTCGACGCCTGGCAGTCACGCGACCAGCTCACCCCCGAGCACGCCGAAGGTAGGCTGACCTGGCAGCAGTTCCTTGACCGCTGACCTCGAGCGATCCGTGGTCAACCAGTTGGGTGCATTGACCGCGGTCAGCCAGGACAAGCAGCACATTGGCGGGCCGTCACCGTGGAGTCCCATGTCCGCTGGCGCACCGACACGACCCCCAGCTACGGCGCCACCATCTGCAGTTCGGCACCTCACTTCGACTCGAGCCGCTCGCGGGTGCCGGTGGGGGCGGTGAGTACAGCGCTACCCTTGTAGGCGGAGGATGTGTCGGGAACATGACGCGGCCACGGGTGGTCATCATCGGCGCCGGTTTCGGCGGCATCAGCGCGGCTCGCGCCTTACGGCACGCGGAGGCCGACGTGCTGCTCGTGGACAGGCACAACTACCACCTCTTCCAGCCGCTCCTCTACCAGGTCGCCTCCGGGTTGCTCGACCCGTCAGAGATCGCACACCCGATTCGCACGATTCTTCGAGGTCAGCCTAACGCCGACGTACAGATGACCGAGGTGCGGGCAATAGATCTCGCTGAGCAGGTGGTGCGCGCGAGCGGCGGCGATATCCCCTACGACTATCTCGTCGTGGCCGCGGGTGCCGCCACGGATCATTACGGGCGCGACGACATCGCCAGCCACACGCGTGGCCTCAAGGGGCTCGACGACGCGCTCACATTGCGTGGCGCCGTCCTTTCGCACTTCGAGATGGCCGCGGGGTGCGCCGACGAGCGTGAGCGCCGCCGCCTGCTCACATTTGTCATCGCCGGAGCCGGGCCCACCGGAGTGGAGTACGCGGGTGCGCTCAGCGAGCTCTTCTCGCACCTTCTGCCCAAGGACTTCCCGCGGCTGGACTTCGGGCCAGTGCGGGTGATCGTGGTCGAGGGCAGGACCCGAGTGCTCGAGTCGTTCCATCCACGACTCGCTGCCAAGGCCAGTTCCGTTCTTCGTCACCGCAGCGTGGAGTTGCGGCTGGGGCGCACCGTCTCCCACGTCGACGAGCGCGGCGTGACGCTCGACGACGGGACGCTCATCGAGGCGGCGACGGTGATCTGGACAGCGGGTGTCCGCGCGTCCGTTCTCGGCCAGAGCCTCTCCAGGCAGCTGCGACGGTCCGGTCGTGTCCCCGTACAGCGCACACTGCAGCTGGCCAATCACAGCGAGGTGCAGGTGATCGGTGACCTGGCCGAGTTCGCGGACGGTCGCATGCCCCTGCCGATGCTTGCTCCGGTCGCGATCCAGCAGGGGAAGCATGCCGCCGCCAACATCATCCAGCTGCTCGATGGTGGCTCCGCGACGCCCTTCCGCTACCGCGGCAAGGGAACGATGGCGACCGTCGGGCGCAACGTGGCGGTGGTGCAGCTGGGCCCGATCAGGGTAGCCGGCTTTGTTGGATGGCTGATGTGGCTGGTGGTGCACCTGACCTACATCATCACATTCCGCAGCAAGACCGTCGTACTGATCAACTGGGCGTGGAACTATGTCTTCTACGATCGCCCGGTACGATTGATCACCGGAGTGCCGAAGGACACGCCGACTCAGTCTGAGGCCACCGTGACAAGTGATGGAGGACGTCAGATCGGTCGGCGGCGATCATGACCGCGACGAAGACGAAGACAAATGGCCACGAGCCCATGCCGTTGCGCGTGCGACTGGGACATTGGCCACGTATAACTGGTCGTGGGCGGGTGCAGTCCCACCCGTCTGACATATTCCTCCAGGAGCCGCTGACACGAGCTGGTCAGGCCTCCTGGCGCTCCACGATCTGCCCTTCGTCGTCGAAATAGAACACGATCGTCGGCAGGTCGAAGTGCGAGCGCAACTGCTCGGCTACATGGTGCTCGCGCCAATTCTCGTGTTCGCTGCCAGGGGCGTGGAGTCTCACCACGATCAGATCAGCTTCGAATTGAGCTAGCGCATCGGCAATCGCGGTGACTTGATTCTCGGCTCCAACCGTTCCAAGGGGTTCGAGGCCGTCCGCGCGCATGTGATCAAAGACCGTCCGCAGGCGTTGGTCGGCAGCCGCTCGCGCGCTGTCTCTCTCGTCGGAGAGCCATTGCATCCAACTCGTCAATATCGGGGCAACAACGTAGACTGCCTCTGCCTCATCGAGGATCGGTCTGATCGCTTCGGGAACCTCGTTGGCGTCGGCCAGATCCTCATTGGTCAGGACGAGCACGCGGCGGGCCATCGACTACTCCTCGGTTGAGGGCGCTGCCTTGTGAGCGTCCCGTTCCTCAGTGTAGGTCCGATCAGCGTCGACGGGCTAGACACGGCCAGATGGTGCGGATGGTCAGGGTTCGGCACCTCGTCGCAGCAGGCTGAGTGCATGAGGCAGTGCCGGCCAGACTGCGTCGAGGCAGTCCCGGCATGCCGCGGTGCTGCCGGGCAGCGCGAGCACCAGGGTCTGCCCACGCACGCCTCCGAGTTGCCGCGAGAGCATGGCGTGCGCAGTCTTGGCCAGCCCCGCCGCACGCATCGCCTCCCCCATTCCCGGCAGTTCGCGATCGAGCATCGGACGCACCGCCTCCGGGGTGACGTCGCCAGCCCCGATGCCGGTCCCGCCCGTGATCACGACGAGGTCGGCTGAGCTCTGCAGCAACGCGTTGCGGATCGAATCGACGTCATCGGCGACCAGGAGACGCTCGATGTCGGCTACGGGGAGTGTGCGCAGGCGTGTCTCAACCAGGTCGCCGCTGCTGTCTACCGCCCCCGAACCGGCGGCGCGGCTCGAGCTGACGGTGATCACCGCGCACAGCAGTCCGGTCGTGCTCGACATCAGCTGGACGGGCGCATCATTTCGGGCGGGGGTTCGCGGAGCCCATGCCGACCACCGCTCTTCTGCAACAAGCGGATGTCGCTCACGGTGATCCAGGGGTCAGCGGCCTTGAGCATGTCGATGACGGTGAGCGCCGCCACCGCCGCAGCGGTGAGCGCTTCCATCTCGACACCAGTTGGCCCGCGGCAACTGACTGCAGCGGTGATGCGCAGGCCCGGCGGATCATCGAGGTACGCGAAGTCCACGGCGACATGGTCGAGCCGCAACGGATGGCAGAGGGGGATCAGATCGGGGGTGCGCTTTGCGGCCATGATGCCGGCGATCCGCGCGGTGGCGAGCACGTCTCCTTTGGCTGCGCGCCCGCTGCGCAGAACGTCCAGGGTCGCCGCTGCGTGAAACCGGACATCGGCACGCGCGCTGGCAGAGCGAGCGCTCTCCCCCTTGTCACCGACATCGACCATCCGTACGGTGCCGTCGGCAGCGACGTGAGAGGGTTCAGACATCGGCCTGGACGGCACATCGCCCGTCGACCCAGCGGGCGCCACCGGGGACGTGCTCCCGCTTCCAGATGGGCACGTCCCGTTTCACCGCTTCGATGATCTGCCGGCAGCCGTCGAGGGCAGCGCCCCGGTGCGGAGCGGTAGTGATGACCACGACGGCCGCCTCGCCGACGAGGAGCGCGCCGACACGGTGGATCACGGTGACGGCGCTGAGCCCAAAGCGATCGCGGGCCTCGATGGCGATGCGCCGCATTTCTGACAGCGCCATGGGCCCGTATGCCTGGTAGTCCAACTGGTGTACAGGAGCGCCGTCGCTGTGGTTCCTCACCCGTCCGATGAAGCTGGCAACCGCGCCGTCGCCGTCCTCTCCAACATGGTTGAGGAGCGCCGCGACGTTGATCGCCTCTTCGACGAGGTCGACGACGACCCCCGCCGACGTCCCCATCGCTATCCTCCGCAGACCGGCGGCATGAACGCCACCTCGTCACCGTTGGTCAGGGGAGCGTCCCACTGGCAGTACTCGAGATTGCAAGCGCAGCGGACGCTGCCCCGCGTGGTCGCCACGTCTGGACGGCCCGTGGTCACCACGTCCCAGAGCTCGCTCACCGTGGCCACGGGCTCGTGAATACACAGTCGTGCGGCGTGCAGGCGTTCGCGCAGCATCCCGAAGAGGAGAACCCGGATCTCGAGGGGCGGCGCGGACCCAGTCATCCGCCGATGTACGACATCTCGAGGCGCGGGTCGCGACGTTCCGCGGTGGCACGCTCCTCGGAGTAGCGATCCGTGCGCACCACCCACAGACGGCTGATGAAGGCCGCGATCGCGGCGTCGTCTGAGCCTGTACGCAGCAGGCTGAGGACATCGTTCCCCGCTGTAGCGAAGAGGCAGGTGTGGAATCGGCCATCCGCGCTCAGCCGCAAGCGAGTGCAGCCACCACAGAACGGCTCGGTCACCGATGTAATGACGCCGATCTCACCCCGGCCATCCAGAAAGCGGTGGCGGCGTGCCACCTGGCCTACCGTGCCATCGGCGATGGGTTCCAGCGGATGCCGAGCGGCGATGACCGCCAGGATCTCCGCACCGCCAACAACCTCAGACCGCTTCCAGCCGTTGCTCTCGCCGACGTCCATGAACTCGATGAACCGCATGATATCGCCGTGCTCGCGCGCGAATTCGACGAGCGGCAGGATCGACGTGACATTGAGGCCACGGCGGATGACGGCGTTGAGCTTGATCGGGCCGAAGCCGGCGGCCCTGGCGGCGGAGAGTCCCGAGAGCACGGTCTGTAGCGCCACACCGCTGTCGCTGATGCCTCGATGCAACTGCGGATCCAACGTGTCGAGGCTGACCGTGAGGCGATGCAGACCGGCGTCTTTCAACCGCTGGGCGCGTGGTGCCAGCAAGGCGCCGTTGCTGGTCAGTGCGACGTCCAGCGCGCCTGCAGAGCAGATGCCTTCGATGATCTCCTCGAGATCAGGCCGAAGCAGCGGCTCACCACCGGTGAGGCGGACCTTGCGCACCCCGAGCCGCACCAGAATGCGTGCCAGGCGGATGATCTCCGCGACTGTCATGATCTGGGAGCGCGGCAGAAACGCATGCCCTGGCCCGAACCTCGAACGCGGCATGCAGTAGGTGCAGCGGAAGTTGCAGCGATCGGTCACGGAGATGCGCACCTCGCGGAGAGGGCGGTCCAGACCGTCGACGAGCACGGGGGAGGCGGCGCTGGTCATGGGAGAACCATCACTCCTACCGGCGTGCCCACCATTGCTTCGGCGAGCCCTGCGGGGATCAGCGCCAACGCATCCGCCCCACTGAGCGCGTGCATCATGTCGGAGCCTTGGCCACCGCTCGAGGTGGCGACAAGATTTTTACCATCGCGACGGAGGCGAACCCGGACGTACGTCTCCAGGTGTGCGGGTGTGTGAAAGGAGTCACCAAGGATTGCCGGGAAGACCGGGGGCTGCAGCTCTTCGGCGCCTTGCATGGCGAGGATCGCGGCACGCGCGAAGAGCAAGAACGTCACCGCACTGCTGACGGGGTTGCCGGGGAGCCCGATGAAGGGCGTCTTGACGACGCGCCCGATGACGATCGGCTTGCCCGGCCGCATCGCCACCTTCCAGACATCGACCGCACCCAACGCGGCGACGCACTCGCGGAGGTGGTCGTGGCCACCCATGCTGACCCCCGCGCTGCTGACGATGAGGTCGGCCCGCTCGCCCGCACGGATGAGCGCGCTCGTCACCGCTGAACGGTCGTCGGCGATGACGTCCGTGTGGGTCACGCATCCACCCGCCTCGCGAACGGCCGCCGCGAGCATGCTGCTGTTGACGTCGGTCACCTGGTGCGGCAGCGGAGTGCTTCCGGGTGGGACCAGCTCGTCCCCGCTGCTGAGAAGAGCGACGCGGGGCCGGACCGCCACCGACACCTGCGCGCGCCCTGCAGCCGCGCAGACGCCGATATCCACGCTGCGCAATCTCGTCCCGGCCGAGGCCACGACCGTGCCCTGCCGGACGTCGTGGCCGCGCCGGCGGACGTACGCGCCCGTCACCGGCACCGTCCTGATCTGCACCCGCCTTCCGGTCCGCAGGGTGTCCTCGACGGGGACCACGGCATCGGCGCCACTGGGCACAGGGGCACCAGTTGTGATCACCGTCGCCGTTCGCGGCTGGTGGGGCGGCGGGGGGTGGCCGGCGCGGCTCTCGGCGCCCAGCGCGAGGATCACCGGTGCGTCACTCCGTGCGCGGGACACATCGCGACTGGCAACTGCGTAGCCGTCCATGGCTGAGTTGTCGATCCCTGGCAGATCCGTCGCGGCGACCACGTCTTCGGCAAGGACCCGTCCCAGGGCCTCATCGAGTGCCACATCCTCGGCGCCGAGCGGCGAGACCAGCCCAAGGAGGGTGCGGCGCGCCTCGTCCACGCTTACCAGCGTGGTCGGCGTCCGGGTCACGCTCACCATGGCTCCATCATCAAAGCACGGACGCCGCGGCTGTCGTCGAAGCTCGCGGTGCCGGGGACCCTCGGGGCGAGCGGCCGCGGCAGGGCGAGACCAGTCAGGGCGCTGAGCCATCAGCCTGCCTGATCGGCCCCGTGCCGGATGATGGCGAAGAGTCCGACGACGAGGAGCCCGGCGACCACCCCCGCGGTGATGTTGCCGGTGAGAGCCGACACGGCACCGATGAAGAGCGCGATGGCCAGCTCCCGCCTGGTGCGCAACTCGGCAATCAGGGTGGCGTGCATCACGCCGACGAACAGCAGCAGGCCAGCGAGGATGCAGGCAGGCAGCACCGCCAGGAGGGTCGGCGCCGCGGCCCCACCCACCAGCCCCAGCACCACCAGGACTCCACCGTAGACCGCGGTGGCGCGGCCGGTCCGCGCGCCCATGCGCACGTGAGCGGTGAGGCCGCCCGCCCCGTGGCACATCGGCATTCCACCAAGCGGCGAGACGATCAGGTTGGCGACACCCATCGACAGAGCCAGCCGGCCGGGGGTCACCGAACGCCCCTGCTGGCCGAAGTAGGACACCGCAGCCGATGACGTGGCCATCAGGCTGTTGCCGAGCGAGAGCGCCAGCTGAGGCAGAGCAAGCGTCCACAACGCAACCGCGAACTGCCCACCACTCGGGCCCTCCAGCCTGAGCGGCTCCGGCCCGAGCGTCAGTGGGCCAGAGTGGTGGAGTCCGAACAGGGCGCCGACCAGCAGCCCCACAGCGAGCAGGGCGACCGGGATACCCGGAATGCGCCGCCACACCGCAGCGGCCACCACCAGCGCCACGGTCATGCCGATGAGGGGCCCCTCCACCCCGCCGGAGAGGCGGAAGCTGAACTGTCCCGAACGCACCATCTCGTCCCAGGCGGTGCGGACCAGAAGAATGCCGACCGACAGCTGAATCCCGCGAACCACCGCGGGGATGAAGACGACGCGCAACCGGTCGGCCAGTCCACTCAGGGACAGCCCCATGAACAGCGCTCCGATCATCAGACCGGCGGCGGCGATGCCTGAGGGTCCCAGCCCCGCGCTGATGGCGATCGCGCTGACCGCCTTCAGAGGCTGCACGGGGATCGGGAGACGGTGCAGGTACGCCACAGTGATGTACAGCACGCCAGCTCCCACGAAGACGGCGGTCGCGTTGAGGTGATTGATGGTGACCAGGGCCACCGCCAGGGGAATCAGCAGCGGCGCGTCGCCGAAGCCTCCGCCGATGTCGCGCAGGGTCGCGCGGACGCCTTTCGACTACCCCGCTGTCAGCCCATCTGTCGGCGCGCCGCTGCGCACCACCGCGACGTTGCTCATGCCGGGCATTCTCAGGGACATCCGATGGGGCCTGTGGGAATCGGGTCGGGCTGAAGCCTGAGGTCGCTTCTCGCGGTGCGCAGCCACGACCGATTCAGGACGCCTCTCCGATGGACTCAAGGTGCTGCCAAAGCCAGGCGCGCGCGAGCACTGGTGCGTGAGCGGCCTACGCGTGGATCGGCGTTTTCCGCCAGTGGGCGGTCACGTTGATCCGGACACTCCGCCGCAACGCGTTGGCAACCGGGCAGAGCTGGGCCGCTGCGGCGACAGCGTGCTGAAACGATTCGCCATCCAGGTCGGGGATCACCCCTCGCACGTCAATATCCATCGCCGTGATCCGCGGCGCTCCCTGCAGTTCGAGGGTGCAGGTCGCTTCGACGACGAGCTGTTCGGCTTGCGCGGAGCGCTGGCCGAGGACGAGCGAGAGCGCCATCGCAAAGCAGGCTGCCTGGGCGGCCGCGAGCAACTCCTCGGGACTGGTCCTGCCGTCGGGCTTCTCCACGCGCGAGGCCCAGGTGACGGGCTGCTCGGTCAGCGCGCCGCTGCCCACGGTCAGCGTCCCCTCTCCGCCCACGAGATCACCCGCCCAGACGCAGTGCGCACTCCTCTTGGTCTCGGTCATCACGCACCTCCTCTGCTGAGAACGCTGATCCGGTGGCGGCCAGGCGACCGCACTGTGAGAATTCCGGAAGACCGGCGCCGCCCGACGTGTTCCAGCGGTAACACGCCGTCAGCCGTTCTTCCTTCCCTACTGCGACTGCTACAGCATCGATGCAATGTTGGAAGCCTGGGTCGGATAGACGAACAGCGTCTCCTTGAGAGCGTCCGCCCTGACGTCCGCTCGGATGGCGAGGGCAAAAATGTTGGAGAACTCGTCGGCCTCGGGACCGAGCAGGTGCGCTCCGAGGATTCTGCCGCTGCCCTTCTCGATCAGCACCTTGTACATCGACGCCGGCTCGGCGACCCGGCGCGCCGAGTACCAGCCGGAGGTGTCGGCCTGGTTGACGATGAAGTTCAGACCCTTGGCGTGCGCCTCCTCCTCGGTGAGACCCACAGCGCCCAGGGCGGGGATCGAATAGACCACGCTGGCCATGCCGAGGTAGTCGGCTGTGTGTTGGTTTCCCTCCAGGATGTTCCGGGCCACCACGCTGCCCTCGTAATCGGCGAAGGGGGTCTCCGGCAAGCCTCCGCTGTTGGCGGCGTCGCCGGCTGCGTACACGGCCGGGTTGGAAACGCTCTGCAGGTGGCGGTTCACCGTCACCCCACGAGGATCGAACTCAACCCCGGCAGTTGGCAGGTCGAGGTCGTCGAGCTCGGCCGCGCGACCGGCCGCGTGGACAACCAACTCCGCCTCGAACACCTTCGAAGAACTGGAATCCATCGAGGTGATGACGTTGAAGTGCCCCGGGTGTCCGCCGATGCCCTCGACCTTCGTGCCGGTGCGCACGTCGATGCCGAGGGCACGGGTGCGCTCCAGCAGCTTCGCCACCAGGTCCGGGTCGAAGTGCTCGAGCGGGCGCGCCCCCTGGTGCAGGATGGTGACCGCCGCCCCAGCGCGGGCGGCGATGTGGCCGAACTCGAAGGCGATGTAGCCTCCGCCGACAAAGATGATCCGGTCGGGCAGCTGCTCCATGTCAGGAACTGATCGCTGCGAGTGAGATGCTCTTCGCCGTCGATGTGTAGGGTGGCGGGCCACGCGCCCGTTGCGACCACCACGTGGGTGCCTTCCAGGACGTCGTCTCCCACTGCTATCGAGTTCTGGTCGACAAAGCGGGCACGGCCATGGAATGTCTCGACGCCGGCTTGCAGGAAGCCGTCCTCCCGTTGTTTGGGGAACGGGTCGGTGAATGTGGCCTTGAAGCGGATCAGCTCGGCCCAGTCGATGTGCACATCGCCAACGACTCCTCGGCCCACCATGCGGTGCTGTCGGTCGACGACTTCGGCCGCGCCCACCAGCACCTTCTTGGGGTCACAGCCGCGCAGACCGCACGTGCCTCCGAAGGGCCGCGAATCAACGATCGCCACATTCTTGCCGGCCGCCCGGCACCCCGCGGCCACCGTCGAGCCGGCCTCCCCTGTCCCGATCACGACAACATCGAATGTCTTCTTCACGACCCCGCCCCTTATGTGTCATTCGGCGCCCGCTGCTCACGCCGAATCTGGCGCGGGGTACGGGCAGGTAGGCGTCCGTGTCAACGGGTCCGTTGCCGCGAGGCCGAAGCGCGCACGGGCACCCCAACCATGGTCCCACCGCCATCAACTGTTCCGTCCCCTAGCGCACCTACGCCATCTCCCCGCGAGGGTATCTCGGAAGGGAGACCATCGCAGAGGCACAGTGCGCGTCCCCGCATGTTCGCTGACGCACCGACGCCACTCCAGTGAAGTAACGATCATGGACGGGCTGCAGGCGGCTGCGTCTGCTGAACGCTGCGTGAGGTACCACGATGCTCAGGCCCCCGCGCCGACGGTGAGCACCGCGGCGACGTCCCCGAGTGCCCGACGCGGATCCGCCTTGGCGCCTCCGCCGACCGCGCCCGTCGATCATTCGTTGATTCTGGTCATTGACGATGATCCGAGCTTCCGCGAGTTCCTCACCATCGGCCTCTCCAGGTACGGACTCGAGGTCAGCGCTGCGGTTGACGGAATCGACGGCTTGGCACACCTCGCCGCTCGCCGACCGGTGGCGATTGTGACGGACATGAGGATGCCGCGTCTCGATGGACTGGAATTCTGCCTCAGCGTGCGGGCGCAGCCGGCATACGGCGACATTCCGATTGTCGTCTTGACCAACGGCGATTTGATGGGTGAGCCGATGCTGGCGGTAGGAAAGCTCCGCATGGTAACCCCACTGGCAAAGACCGTTCCGATGAAGGATCTGGTGGCCTTGGTCGGCCGCGAACTTGCCGCGTGACGCGGCCGGTTCACCGTGACGCCAGTAGACCGTGCCGCTGCGGTCAAAAGTGATGGACGACGTCGGTTCAGAGGAGTCCGCCATGGCCGAGCAGGGCCGTCCGTGCCACGGATTTCGGCCGATGGACAGGCTGGACGGTCCAGAGACCTTCATGCACACAATCGGACACTCGACGCGACCAATCATCGAGTTCATCGGCCTGCTCCGCGAGCACGCGATCGAGACGGTCCTCGATGTGCGGACGGTGCCTCGATCGCGATTCAATCCGCAATTCAACTTGGACGTACTGCCCGCGACGCTCGCCGAAGCACGGCTGCAGTATCAGCACCTGCCCGCACTTGGCGGGTTGCGAAAGACGAAGTCCGCTTCAGAGAACAGAGGCTGGCGGAACGCCAGCTTTCGCGGCTACGCCGACTACATGCTCACCGTCGAGTTTCAGACTGCCGTCGACGGCCTGATCGAGCTGGCCGGTCACCAGCGCAGCGCAATCATGTGCGCCGAGGCCGTTCCCTGGCGCTGCCACCGATCTTTGATCGCCGATGCGCTCACGGTGCGGGGCCATCGCATCCAGCACATCATCGGTGCCAACAGCTCAAGGCCTCACGCGTTGACCAGCTTCGCGCGGGTCGAGAACTGCCGGATAACCTACCCCTCGCCCCCTGGGTCCGGGTCCTAGTGGTCAGGCGTCACAGGTGTGACGCGCTGCGGACGACTACCCGACGGGAGCTGCGGCTCACCTTCAACTGGTCTGGCGGCAGCATTCACGTCGCCAGGGTGATGGCGCTCTCCAGCAGGAGGGCATGGACGAACGCCTGGGGGAGATTTCCCCTGAGCTGACGCTCACGGACGTCGTACTCCTCGCAGAACAGCCCTGCAGGGCCACAGGCGCCACGCGTGCGCTCGAACCAGCGCACAGCGCCGACAGGGTCACCCGCGACGTGTTTGCGCAGCGCCATCATGAAACCGCACAGGAGAAACGCCCCCTCGGCCTCGCCGAGTGGCCGTGCGTCGTGCCGGAATCTGTACACGTATCCGTCCTCAACGAGCTCGTGCTCGATCACGGCAAGCGTGGCCCTGCTCCGCGGGTCATCCAAGGCCACCGCGCCGCGAACAGTGGGGATCAACAGGGCGGCGTCAACGCGCGGATCGTCCTCCGCCCGTTGCCAGGCACCGTCATCGCGCACCGAGGTGTGCCCGCTGCGAGCGAGGATCGCATCGGCCAACGCCATCCATGCTGCTGTCGCCCCAGACGACGTCGGGGCTACCTTGGCGGCAGCGCGCAGGCCAGCAACACAGCTGAGCCGGCTGTGCGTCCAATGGTGCGGCTCCAGTTCCCAGATGCCCGCGTCGGGCTCCTGCCAGCGCGCTTCGATGACCGACACGGCTGTCTCCAGAGCTCGCCACCCTTCCACGTCAAGGCGGTCGCGTTTCGCTGCCCCCGCCAGCAGCAACAGAGTCTCGCCGCACGCATCGAGCTGGAACTGACCGTTCACCCAGTTGCCGACGATGTCGGTGCCGCCGGGATACCCCGGGAGGTGGAGGCGACGCTGGTCGGGAACCGGACCCCCGTCCACGGTGTACGCCGGCTTGAGATTGGGACCGTCCGCCAGCAGTCGTTCGCTGACGAAGGCGACCGCACTGTCAGCGAGTTCGTCAACACCGGCAGCCAACGCCGCATGGCCGGCGTAGCACTGGTCGCGAATCCAGGCGAACCGGTAGTCGTAGCTGGTCGATTGCCGCGCCCGCTCCGGCAGCGAGGTGGTGGCCGCGGCGACCATGCCTCCGGCGGCGCTGGTGAGCCCCAGCATCACGGCGCAGGCATGCTGGGCGTCGCGCGGTGCCAGCGACTGCGACAGCGGGGGATGCGGCTCTTCCAGGCTGCCTCCGTCGCCGACCAGGCCGCGCCGGCATCCGGCAGTCCCTCTGCGGTGTCGCCTGCCTCCACCGACATGACCAGGTCGTGATGGGAGCCGTTGGGCACGACAAGGTCAAGCTGGAGAGTATCGCGCTCGCCTCTCACCATCCGCGCCTTGCCGGCTCCCCCCCAGCGCAGCCGAACGTGGCCATGATCGACCACCCAGGTATCGCCCTCGCGACGGACGGCGCGCGGTGCGGCTGTGCCGAAGTCGGCGCGGGTCCGCAGCGTGCAGCGCACGCGGGCTGTGCCCTGGCACGCGACGATGCGACGCAAGATCACGGCGCGATTTGGTGCGGAGGGCAGAGCTAGCGCCTCCCGGCATTCGATCGTTGCTCTGTTGGTCACCCAGCGGCTCCGCCAGATCAGCGACCCGGGCTCGTAGTAGCCACCCCAGACGTGTCGCTCGATGGGCGTGACCGCGTACGAACCGCCGCCACCGATGAGTGCGCTGAACAGGGCGCGGTCATGCCAGCGCGGGAAGCACATCCACACCAGGTCGCCGTGCGGACCGATGATGATGCCGCGCTCGCCGTCGGCGAGCAGCGCGTAGTCGCGCAGTACAACCGGAGCGGCCGCGGGATCCATCCGACTAAGGGCCGCTGCCGCGCCGCGCTGCAGGCTCGCCCCGCGGGTGTGTGCCGTCCTAGCCACGGGTCAGGCCACCCGGAATGGGGCGGCGTCGGCCTCCTTGAGTGACAGGCCGATTCCGGGTCGGTCGTCGGCGGGCCGGAGCGCCCCGCCCTCCGGTTTCAGCACACCCTCGAAGAGGAGGTGGTCGACGCGCACGTGGTCATGGAAGTACTCGATGTGGCGCAGGTTCGGCGGCACCGTCGCCGGGTGCACATGAATCGATGGGCCGCAGTGCGCGGAGAAGGGAACCTTGTAGGCAGCCGTCGTCGCGGCCACGCGCAGCCACTCGGTGACGCCCGCGCAGCGGCCGATGTCGGCCTGCATGACATCGACGGATCCCGCCGCCAGCATGGCGCTGAAGTATTCGAGGTGGTAGCCGTACTCGCCGGCGGTCACCTCGAGTGGCAGTGCCTCGCGCAGCTGGCTGAGTCCAACGAGATCGTCGGAGGTGACGGGTTCCTCGAACCAGGTCACGTTGAGCTCCTCGGCGAGGATATGGCCGAGGCGGAGCGCCTGCTTGCGGTCGTAGGCGCCGTTGGCGTCGACGAAGAGCTCGACGTTGTCGCCGATGGCGTCGCGAGCGGCCCGGACGCGTGCGAGGTCCTCTGTCCACGAGGTGCCGCGATCCTTGCCGATCTTCATCTTCACCCGCGGGATGCCCTGCTCCACCCAACCGGACAGCTGTGCACACAGCTCGACTTCGGTATAGCTCGTGAATCCACCGCTGCCGTAGATCGGTACCGCCTCGCGCACCGGCCCGAGCAGGCGGTGCAGCGGCAGGCTGACGGCGCGGGCCTTCGTGTCCCAGAGCGCGATGTCGATCGCGGCGATGGCCATCGACGCGATCCCCGGCCGCCCCAGGTTGCGGATGCGGCGCACCATCGCCTCCCAGCACCCGGTGGTGTCGTGGACATCACGGCCGAGCACCTCGCCGACGAGTGTGTCGCGGGCGAGCAGCCCGGTGGCCGGGTCGGCCACCGCGTAGCCGAGACCGCGGACGCCGTTGCGCAGCAGCGGCTGGACAACGACGAGCGAGGTCCTGTCCCACGCCAGGGTACCGTCTGCCTCCGGCTCCTCGGTGGGCACCGTGTAGACACGGACGTCGACCGATTCGATCGCCAGGTCGTCGCTCATGGGGTGCCCAAGGGGGTGATCCCCCAGCTCGTGGTTACGCTCTCGCTCGGCGCGAGCGTGACCAGCCCTTGGCCGGACGCAAAGGCGTTGGGGGCGCAGGTCATCGGCTCGACCCCGACCGAGCGCCGCCGCCGGGCTCGGTCGGGCAGCGTGTCGCCCGTGAAGAGCATGTAGTAGGGGTAGTGCTCCATCCAGAGGCCGACGCCGTAGTCCCCACGCCCCCGCCAGAGCCGCACCCACGCCCGCCCCTGCTCGTCGCGAGTCAGCTCGGTGAAGGCGGTGTCCAGCTTTGTGCCAAGAATGCGCGTTCTGGTACGGAAATCGTAGGGCGTGCCTGCCACATCTTCGGTGCCCACCGGAATGGCCTGCTCGTCGGTCAGCAGGCGGACGGCACCCGGCGCCTCCAGCCAGCTCAATTCGAGCGACTCGTCGTCGACGCGGAGGTAGGGATGCACACCCATGCCGTACGGGCAGGGGCGGCTGCCTAGGTTGGTCGCGGTGACGCGCGCGGAGAGTCCGTCGCAGCTGACCTGGTACTCCACCGACATGTGCAGCGCGAAGGGGTAGCCGGCGCGGGGATGCAGGGTGTGCTCCATGACCACGCGGTCGTCGCCACGCTCCGCCACCGTCCAGCTCTCCCAGCGCAGGAAGCCGTGGATGGCGTTGCCCTTCTCCGGTTCGCTCAGCGGTACCTGATACTCCTCGCCGTCGAAGCGGTAACGGCCATCGCGCAGACGATTGGGCCATGGAACGAGCAGCTGACCGCGCGCCCCGCTGCACATCTCGTCCTCTCCGTAGCCGTCGAGGAGTCGGCGACCGCGCACCTCGTACTCGCGCACACCGCCGGATAGCTCGACGATGACGGCGTGGTGGCCGTCGCGGCGCAGGTGGATCTGCTCGCCGGAGAAGACGCTGTCGCGCTGGCGCACGCCGAGCAGGTCGCCCGTGAATCGGACGCTCATCGTCGAATCAGTCTGAGCAGCCCGGCGGCCGCGGCGAGGCTGCCGACGAGGGCCCCGGCGACGACGGAGCGATGGGTTGTCGCCCACGCCTGGTAGCTGCGCGCCTTGGCCCGGTCATCGAACATGCCGTGGGTCGCGGCCTCGCCGGGGACGGGCTCGAAGAGATTATTCGGACGGTCCGGGGGGACGGGCATGCCGGCGATCTGCTGGGCGGAGAAACCGGTCCGCGCCAGGTAATGGTCGGCGAGGCCTGGAAAGAACTTGTTGCCAATGATCGCCTTCACCGCCGGGCCGCCGCAGTAGATCTCACGACGGTGGTGGTGGGCCGCGTAGTACACGGTCTCAGCGGGCACCTCCGGCTGGTAGATCGGCGGCACCGGCTGGGGGTGATCCGGCAGCTTGCTCCGGCACCAGTTGAACTGCGGCGTGTTCACCGCGGGCAGCTGGACCATGGTGATCCAGACCCTGCTCCTGTCGTGCATCAGCTCCGTCCGCACGGAGTCGGTGAAGCCGCGAATGCCGAACTTCGCGCCGCAGTAGGCCGCCTGCAGCGGGATCGCCCGGTAGGCGAGCGCGGAGCCCACCTGGACGACCGTGCCGTGGTCGCGCGGCACCATGCGCTGCAGCGCCGCCATGGTCCCGTAGACCGTGCCGAGGTAGGTCACCTCGGTGGCGCGGGCGAACTCCTCGGGGCTGGTTTCGATAAACGGGGCGAACACGGTCGCCATGGCGTCGTTCACCCAGACGTCGATGGGCCCGAACGCCTCCTCCAGCGCGCTGGCTGCTGCGTCCACCGCGTCTGCCTTGGACACATCCGCGGGCATGACCAGCGCACGGCCACCCATCGACTCAACCTCGCGGCGGCATTCCTGCAGCCCCGGCTCGCCGCGCGCCATCAGGCCCACCGCTGCACCTCGCTTGGCGAAGGCGTGGGCAACCGCTCGCCCCACCCCGCCCGAAGCGCCGGTCACCATCACCACCTCGGCATTGCCATTGCTCATGAACTTTCCTTTTGCCGTTCCGTCGACGTTGTGTCGGGGCTCACCGCCTCGAGCCTCCCGCCAGCGCTGCCGTCTTCACCGAACTGCTGCCGTGGTCCACCTTGCGCCGAATCAATCGCTCGGCGAGCCGGGAGGACATCGCCATGATGGTGAGCGCCGGATTGGCGCTCCCCTGTGTCGGACACGCGCTGCCGTCGGCGACCAGCAGGTTGGGCACGGCCCACGTCCGCTGGTCAGCGTCGATGACGCTGTTGCCCGGATCCGTTCCCATCCGGGAGCCGCCGATGAGGTGGGCATAGCGATGGATGGTGAGGATGTCCTGCGCCCCGGCCGCGGTGAGGATCTCCTTGATGACCCTCGTGGACCACTCGATGTTGCGCCGGTCGTTCTCGCACAGCGTGTAGTCCATGCGCGCTACCGGGATGCCGTACTCGTCCGTCTCGGACGCGAGCGTGATGCGGTTGTCCGGTTGCGCAAGCAGCTCGTTGAGCACCCCGACCGTTGCCCAGTGGTTGTAATCGCGCATGTACTCACGCAGCGCCGAGCCCCAGTGGCCGTCGGCGAGAACGTGCTCGGCCCAGCCGATCGGCAGCGGACTGACCGTCTGGATGCTGAAGCCGCGCTGAAAGCCGCGGCTCTCGTCGGTCTCGTAGTAGTGCTCGGACGACACCTCGGGGGGCGGTCCCTTGTACATCCGCACTTCCTGCGGGAAGCGACCGGCCGTCTGCGAGGCACCCTGCACCATCACATAGCGGCCCACCTGGTCCTCGTTGTTGCAGAGCCCCTTGGGGAATCGCTTGGACGCCGAATTGAGCAGGAGCCGCGGGGTCTCGATGGAGTACCCCGCGACGGCCACGAGCCGGGCACGCTGGTGGCGCTCCACCCCTCCCCTCTCGTGCATGTACGTGACGCCAGTGGCCCGGCCGGCGTCGTCGATCTCCACCCGCACGGCCATGCTGTTGGCGCGGATCTCGACCCCGTGCGCCAAGGCGTCGGGGAGGTGGGTGACGTACGGACTCGCCTTGGCGTTCACCTTGCATCCCTGCAGGCAGTAGCCGCGATAGATGCAGTGGGGCCGGTTGCCGAAGGTTCCGTTGACGATGCCCACAGGTCCGGCGCGCATCGGGATCCCGAGCTTCTCGGCACCATCCCAGAGCCGCAGGGCGGACTCGCTGACCGGGTGCGGCGAGAAGGGATAGCTGTGCGGGTCGCCCCACGGCCAGTTCTGGCCGGCGACGGGGAGTTCGCGCTCCACCAGCTCGTAGTGCGGCTTCAGGTCCCAGTAGCTGATCGGCCAGTCGGCGCCGACGCCGTCCTGCGATAGCGTCTCGAAGTCAGACGGGTGAAAGCGCGGCGTGTAGCCCGCGTAGTGCACCATCGACCCGCCCACCCCCCGCCCGCTGTTGTTCTTGCCCAGCTCGATGGGGTCGGCCCCGCCGATGATCCGCTTCTGCGTCCAGTACAGCTGGTGCGACCCGGCCTCGTCGCTGACCCAGTCCTCATCGGGGTGCCAGAACGGGCCCGCCTCGATGATGACGATGCGCCATCCGTGCCGGGCCAGCCGTTGCGCCAGCACAGAGCCGCCCGCGCCGGCACCGACGATGCAGAGGTCGACCTCGTCGTCATCGCGGTTGCGGCGCATGGTGTCTTCGCCGGGAAGGTCGCGGCGATGCACGTCGAGAAGGAAACGAGAATCGTTCTCCCGCGGGCCCACCGAACCCTTGAGCAGGCGCTGCAGCATCATTCCTGGCCCGGGACATCGACGCGCACGGGATCCTCGTCGGTGGCCCCGGGTTTCTCGAACGGCTCGCGAACCGAGGTCGGCCCGAGCCGCATGAAGCCGCGCGGGTAGGCGGGGCCACCGAAACCGATCTCGTTCCAGGCCCAGGGATGCGAGTAGAACTCGGCGAGGATGATGCGCATGCACACCGACCACGCGCGTTTCACATTCAAGGAGTCCCAGGTGCCGCCGCCGAGCTCGCCCTCGGACAGGAATCCGACGATCGCCTTCTGCGCGCTCGTTTCGCAGTCCGCGAAGTCCCGCTTGCCGTAGCGGGACATCGCGATCTCGTCAAGGCCGCGCAGCACCAGGTGCCACGTCTCCCGATCGTCGGGCATGTCGGCGTACTGGTAGCCGTCAAGGCGGCCCTCGGCCAGCTTCTGGTCGACCATCTGTGCCACCGGAACGCGCGGCTCAGCGTCCTGGGCGAGGCAGATGTCGCAGAAGGCGCGAAGTGTTGGTTGCTCAGCAGGCGCAAAGTACGTGTACTCGCGACCGCCCACGCGCATCCGCTTGTCGACGACCGCCCGGGTCGCCGCGTCCCACGTGTCGGCGGCGTCGAAGACGTCGTAGTCCGGGTAGCGGCCGATCATCTGCGGAGTCGTCCCCCGCCGCTGCCGGGGAAGCCAGGACTTGTCCGGGGGCAGGCCGCCCTCGCGGAGGTTGGGAAGGTGCCCGGCGCTGGAGAGGTCGGGCACCTCTAGCGCTCCCGGCGCAGCAGCGCGGCGAGGAGTCCCATGCCGCCCACGATGCTCATCAGTCCGGGAGCTGCGATCGGCGGACCCATGGGGACGTTGTAGGAGGCGAGTCGCCATCCCCCGGGACGGCGCGCCACGCCGCGGGCGTGGTAGTACTCGCCGAGGGCGCCGTTGAGGGTGTAGATGCCGGCGGTCAGCGGCAGCCAAGTCTTGGCCCACTTGCGGCTGAAGATGCCGCCAATGCCGGCCACGATGACCGGCGGGGTCACCACGATCGGGCTCCACATCATCTTGTTGCCGAAGCTCGCCCGGTAGTGCTCGATGTAGATCTCCGCGGTCGTCACCGCTGCCGCGAAGGCGGTCAGTCCTGAGAGCGAGCGCTCGAAGCGGCCGTGCTCGACGTTGCGCACCATGCGGTCGATGAGGTGCTCCGGTGGATCGGCCGCATGCACGCGCCACGGTGCTCGCATGTCAGCGACCCGGGACGAATTCGTCGAGCTTCTCGCGCATCGCCTCGACGGCCCCGGAGATGCCGTCGGCGGGGTCCTTGAGGACCGACTCGGTGAATCCCTTGGCCTGTTTGAGGGTGATGTGGGGAGGCAGAGGCGCTTCCTCGGGATCCGTTCGCGCGTCGAGGATGACCGGACGATCGGCGGCAAACGCCTCGCGCACCGCAGCCTCGATGTCCGCGGACCGATCGACGCGGATTCCTTTGAGGCCAATGAGCCTGGCGTACTCGTGGAAGGGCACATAGGGGATGTCCTGCGACGCTTTGAAGCGTGGGTCACCCTCCATGACCCGCTGCTCCCAGGTCACCTGGTTGAGGTCCTCGTTGTTGAGCACGAGCACCACCAGCCGCGGATCCGCCCAGGTTGTGTAGTACTTCGCGGCGGTGAGCATCTCGGCCATGCCGCCCATCTGCATGGCCCCGTCGCCGACCATGGCCACGGATACCCGGTCAGGGAAGGCGAACTTGGCGGCGATCGCATACGGCACCCCCGGTACCATCGTGGCCAGGTTGCCGGACAGCGACGCCTTCATTCCGCGCCGGATGCGCACGTGGCGCGCGAACCAGTTGGCCGCTGACCCGGAGTCGCTGCTGATGATGGCGTTGTCGGGAAGGTTCCGCGAGATCGCGGCGAACAGTGCCTGCGGGCGTATCCGACCGTTGTGGTCCTCGGGCTGGCCCCGGTCGTCCATGAGCCGCCACCAGTCCGCCATCTCCTCGATGAGCTTCTCCTGGAAGGAGCGATCCTCTTTGCGGTGCAAGAGCGGGAGCAGCGCCGCCAGCGTCTTCTTGCTGTCGCCGCAGAGGTTGACCTCCATCGGATAGCGCAGGCTCAGCATGCGGGCCGAGACGTCGATCTGGACACCGCGCGCCTCCCCCACGGGGGGCAGGAAGTTGCTGTAGGGGAATGAGCTGCCCACAACCAGCAGCGTGTCGGCGTCTTGCATCATGTTCCAGCTTGGCTTGGTGCCGAGCAGACCGATGGAGTTGGTGCAGTACGGCACCTCGTCGGGCACCGCCGCCTTGCCGAGCAGGGCCTTGGCGACCCCGGCACCGAGGGTATCGGCCACCGCGAGGATCTCGTCGGTGGCATCGAGCGCTCCGGCGCCCACCAGCATCGCCACTCGCTTGCCGGCGTTGAGCACGTCCGCGGCAGCGTGCAACTGGTGCTGGCCCGGGACGAGGTTCTGCTCGATGAAGCCCACGCCCGTGTGCACAGCCTTGAGTCCCGCGGGCTGCTGGGGTACGGCCTCCTTCTCCTGGACATCCGCGGGGACGATCACGCAGGTCACGGTGCGCTCCGCCTGGGCGATGCGCAGCGCCCTGTCGATGCAGTGGCGGATCGTCGAGGGGTCGTTGGCTTGCTGCACGTAAGCGCTGGCCACGTCCTTGAAGAGGCTGAGCAGGTCCACCTCCTGCTGGGTATCCGAGCCCAGCGCGGTGACCGGGGCCTGGCCCACGATGGCCACCACCGGCTGGTGGTCGAGCTTGGCGTCATAGAGGCCGTTGAGGAGGTGGATGGCCCCGGGTCCGGAGGTCGCCATGCAGACGCCGACGCTACCTGTGAACTTGGCGTGGGCACAGGCCATGAACGCGGCCATCTCCTCGTGGCGGACCTGGACGAAGCGCAGCTTCTCCTCGTGGCGGCGCAGTGCCCCGAGGATGCCGTTGATGCCGTCCCCGGGGAAGCCGTAGACGGTGTCGATCCCCCACTCGAGGAGCCGTTCGCAGAGGTTGTCCGCCGCCGTCTTGGACATGTCGTCTCCTCGTCATTGGGGGTGCCCGGGTCCGGTAAGCTCACGCGGATAGGTACTGACTGGTCCGTACGCTTAAGATAGAATGACTCATCGGTACCCACCGCGGCAAGCCCACTCTGCGGGATGCGACGAGGAGGTCTTGATGCCCAGGCTGAGCCCCGAACAGAGGGAAAACCATCGCCAGCGCATCGTCGACGCCGCCTGGCGCTGCGTCGCCAGGACCGGCTATTGCGACCTCCGCGTCGAGGACGTCTGCGCCGAGGCGGCGGTCGGCAAGGGGTCGTTCTACCTCTACTTCAAGCGCAAGGATGACGTCCTCTTCGCGTTGCTCGAGCAGGACGCTGCGGCGATCGAGGAACGCATCCGATCCGTGGTGATGTCGAACCAGCCGGGCATCGACCGTCTCCGCCTCTTTGCCCAGACCATGCTCGCCGACCATGACGACAAGGGACGCATGCAGGTTCGTGCCGACCTGTGGGCAGAGATGTTCTGCGAGAAGTCGGTTCGCGAACGCTTCGTCGAACACCTCGATCGGCGGCGGCGTCTGCTGAGCGAGGCCATTGAGGCGGGCATGAGAACCGGTGAATTTGACGGCGGGGTCCCCGCCGAAACGCTGGCTCGCATCCTCCTCGCCATCGTGGATGGGCTGATGCTCCATGCCGCGGCGGCGCCGCGGAGCATGCGCTGGAGCTATCTGCGCCAGGGCGTAGACGGACTCCTGGCTGGACTGCGGGCGGCGTGAGCGCGCCTACATCGACTGGCCTGGAGCGCACTGGGTCACCCCGAATGTTCTCTCCGCCCTATGCGCGCGGCCTCCTCGCCGGCGTCGCCGGAACTGTCGCCGAAGCTTTCTGGTCGCGGCGTCAGGCGCGACTGCTGGGGCGTGCACCAGTCTTTGGCACCACCGAGATGGCCAGAGCGCTGATCCTGAAATTCACCGCTCGGACACCGAGTGTCGGACTCGCGCGTGCTGGCGGCAACGCGATGCGCTGGACATACGGTCCCCTGTGGGCTCTGGTGTGGGGTGCTCTGCCGGGGCCCTGCTCCCGGCCTACGATGCGCTCGATGGCAGCTCTGGCTCTGCTCATCTGGGGTGTGGAGCTGGTCACGTTGCCGTGGGTTGGCGCGACACCTCCACTGCGCGCCTGGCCGGCCGTCGACATCCTTCTCGACCTGACGAACGCGAGCTTGTATGCACTCGTGGCAGGTGCGAGCCTCACCGTGCTGACCGAGCTCAACGGCCTCCCCGACCGTCACCGTGCTCGCGAGCTGAAGCGTGAAGGCCACCGCTATGAGTGATCAAACCAGTCCATTCCTCGACGCGTGGTCGGCTGCCGTCGTTGCCAAGCAGGTCGCGAGAGATGTGCTGCAACACATCGAGGAGAGCGGGGAAGGAGCATCGGTCAAGATCCGCATGATTGCGCCGGTCAGCGGCACCTTTCCGGAGCACCCCGTCGACACGGCGCTGCGCGACCTCGCTCTGGCAACGCAGGCGTCGAGTCATGCCGCAGAGGCAGCGTGCCGGTCGGAGACGCCGCCAGAACATGCGCAAGCGGTCGGAGCCGCTGCGCTGCTGGCCGCCAAGGCGCTCTCCTTGGCCGAGAGTGTCGTAGCGTCTCCGGCACGCCGTTCCGATCCTGAGGAGCGCACCCGGATGGTTCACGAGGTCGCCGCCACGGCCTTTGCTGCGGCACGGCTCGACAGCTCGACCGGGTACCAGCGCGAAGGGCGGCAGTACACCTCACCCAGCTACCCAGTGTCGTGGCACCGCCTGATCGACACTCTCAGCAACGCAATCAACGAATGCAGCACAGCCGACGATGGCGTCCCCGAGCGGCGGCACCTCGTCAGTGCCGCTGCCGCTGCTCGCGACGGGGCGCAGGCTGCCCGACGCGCGAACGTTCGGTTGCAGACCAGTAATGCCGCTCGGCCGGCCTTGTCGAGGTTCATCCGCGTCGCTTCGCTTGCCGCCGCCTACGCAGGGTGTGCGGCGCTGGTTCCGCTTCGCTCATCGAACTCGGGGTGAGACCCGCTTGGCGGTCGCCCGCTCCCGGAGCAAAACACCATGGAGGACGATCAGGTGCCCGAGAACCGTGAACCCGAGCCGGTGATGGAGTCGCGCGAGCCCGCAGATGGACCAGGCGCGCAGCCAGTGATGCAGCCAGAAGAGGCGGCCGAGACCCCAGAGCCCGAGCCGGTGATGGAGTCGCACGAAGAGGGTGGCCGACCGAAGTCGGTGCCGGTGATGGAGTCGCGACGGCCGGACGAGGGGATTGCTCCGCCCGGGGTGATGGACTCACAGGCGCCTCCCCAAGACGACCAGGCCGAGCCTGTCATGGAGAGCCGGACAGGCTCGACCTGAACGCTTTGATGCCGGGGTGTACATGGGTCAGCCACCGCACAGCTCGATGCGCACCGTCGCAAATAACTAGCGAGGTATCCGACAGCTCGGCCACCCCATGTCGCTGACGACAGCCCAGGCGGGTCTCTGCTTCGCCGAGGAGAAATGGAACCTACGTATTCTGAGTGCCATCTTGTGGAAGCCGATGGGCTTCAATCAACTCTGTCGGTATCTCGCAGGCATCAGTCCGAACACTCTGGCCAAACGTCTGGACCGGCTCGAGATGCTCGGCCTCGTGGACCGAAGGGTGATCTGTGCAACGCCACCGGCCACGCAGTACTCGGCGACCGCAGCGGCAGGCGAGCTGCGGTCCGTGTTGGTCATGGCGCGTTGGGGTGCACGATACGTCGGTACCAGGCAGCCCGACGCAGACCGCGCCACCGCTGGGCAACAGACCGTTTGGAACCATGCAGAGCCGGGCGAGTAATCCCTCGCCCGGGCCGAGCCGCGAGTTCGAGCCGCCTGCACCGCTCCGTCCACGGACGTCCAGCAACGTCCACGCATTTCCAGTTCGTGTTTGAGACGTCCTCAGGGGTCCACCGGCGTCCATCCTGAACTCGGCAGCGGTCCGATTGACGTGTTTCCGTCCAGCAGAGTCCGCCGGCATCCGGTCCCGTGGGGGTCAACTTGGGGGTCAGAAAGGGCCAGAGTTGGCACCATCCCACCTCCTTGACCGGGCTACGCGGCCGTGACCAGAGAGGCCCGGGCCGGGGGTGGGCGCGAGCGCGCAGCGGGCGACACGGCCCGACCCGAAGCGAAGCAAGTGGTGCGGTGTCGGCCCGGCTACGTTGCTTGTCTCCATGTATTTGCAACACCCATTTTCCGCCTCCTGATCGGACATGCTCCGGCTCCAGCGGACTGGGCTGGGAGTCAATAAACCGAGTCTCCACAAAGCCGGGGCGGTTCAGTGGAGAGAGTTTCGCTCGAGTGGTAGGTTGACGCTCATGGCAGACCTCTTCGTGATCAGCGGGAAGTTGTGTCCCTTAGTGTGGTGTAAATCCGGGGTGAGCCTTCTGGCCCTGCCGACGAGGTAGACAAAGAAGGCCACCGCGGAGTTCTCTTGGAAGCTCTTACCCAAACCAGGAGACCCACGATGGCCCAGGACAGAATGAC
>NZ_JAEKNS010000003.1:0-10777 GCF_016464765.1 Candidatus Aeolococcus gillhamiae
CATTTTGAGCGCAAACCCTTGTCCCGTCGGCACGTTGCCCTTTCGTCGACGCCAACCGGGCCACCAGACCTGCTCATCCCGAACCTCCCCGGCAGGGCGGTGCGGGCCTAGTTATCGCCAAGGCTGGCCGCTACGGTGGCCGTTTGGCCCCGGACGTGGCGGCTTTGTCCGACACTGGGCACCCCACGACACCACGACCGCTCCCCGGTGGGTATTCAGAACAGCCCCCAACAACCCCTCGCGGCACCCCTCATCACCGCGCTCGTCGCTCTCGAAAAGCGGTGCGGTTGATTGCCACCGTGCGTTCGCCTCCGCGACGCACCAACAACCCAGCCACCCCGATGCCACGCCTACCGCCTTTCTCGTCGATTTCGCCGTTTGTGGTCAGCGTTGAACGCCGTGCGGTCAGTGTGGCTTCCCGTGTGGTCAGCGTGGAGCGCCGTGGAACTTGGGGGTAAGTAGTCGTCGTGAGGCCGTTTTCACTCCCTCTCGAATACAGACTGAAGTCACTACCTTGCCAAGGTAAGGGTCGCCGGTTCGAGCCCGGTCTCCCGCTCCAGCGGCTGATTCGAAGGCGAAACCGCACCGCTGCGGTCGTGGTCGTGCCCCGGCTTTTCGCCGAAAGTAGCGGTCTAGTGTGCTTATGGCCCGCGAGCGGCCGCCCTCAGCGTCCGGCGGACGCGTCGGGGCGCCGCTCCCTGAGGTCCGCCATTGATCTCCATGTCTACATAACCGCATCTTCGGCCGCAAATCGGACATATGGATCCGATCTTCGGTGACCCCGCGCTCCGAACTCACCCGGTCGATCGCAGACGACATCGGACACGGTCAGCCAGCTGGTAGATCGCAAGAGGCGGCTGGGGTTTGGCTCGCGGCGCGAACCTCAACAAACGTCAGCGAATCGCGCCGAACGCTGCTTGACGCCCTCGACACCTTCGCTTGGCGGGCGGCGCGAGCCGGCGTGGATAGTACGGAGACGTGGCAGACGCTTTTGAAAGAATCAGAGGGCTGGGTCAAGCGCGGCGTCGACGTACCCAGACTGTTGAGATGACGACCGTTCCGCTGATCAGGCACGCAAGCGAAACCCAGGGGAGTCCGCCTGATGCTGCGCCGGTCGGCGGCACGGCCGGAGCGGGGGCCGGCGTCGGTGTGGGCGATGATGTGGCCGCACATGTCGGCACAGTAATAGTGTCCGCATCTGTCGAGACAGTTCCGCCAAATGCTAACGCTCGTCCCGACCACGTTACGGCACGACCTATTGTGATACCTGAAGCATCGATGTCAGTCCCAACGAAAGTTGAGACCGCACCAAGCGTCGTGGCCGCCGTGGGAGCCCAAAACACATCGCAAGCGGATGCACCACCAGCTAATCTGACAGCCGAGTTGTCTACTGTTGTAAGGGCGCCATTCACCTTGAAGATGAACGCTCCGGCGCCCGTTAGAGTGATTCCTGCGGTTCCAATGGATGCGTCACTCGAAGCCGCGGTACAGTAAACCCCTGGTGCATACACTCCCAGGGTGCCGTGCGAAGTATCGGTGGCCAGATCAACCGCACCGGGTGGAAAGGTGAACGTGCACGCTTGACTGTTCAGATTGGCTGAGGCAGAGCCTTGGTCTGTTCCTGCTGTCGAATATTTACTACTCGGCGGGCTGTGCGTGGTGCCGCTGACCGTAGGTGCCACCGCCGGTCCTGTTGTATATCCAAGATCTCCGTTGATGGTGGTGCCCGATACAGCGTTGGCATAGGTGCCAGCAAGGATGCCAAAAGCGGTAGCCATGCCAAGGTTCGGTGACGTTGCAGCATAGGCAGCTATGGCTGGGACCATAAAGAGGGCCAGGAGCAACGAGACGAATCCTGTTCTCACAAACAACTTCATACTCTGTCCTACCGAAACCGTCTATTCAGGGGATTGAAGCAGTCTGCACGCTCCTGTTGCCGTCGCATGCTAATAGTGGTTAGGAGCATTATCGCCGAACCACGCCGTGTGCACACTCCGCGAAGCGTTCGGGCCCGTGAAGGCTGCCACGCCCCTGGCGGGGCGCTCGCTTTCCGCCTGCTGAGGTTGAATCCGAATTGAGGTTAGGCACGGCTTGCGCCCATCTTGGCGTTCGGCGCGATGCAAGCGTCGCCGGGCCTACCTTGCCAAGGTAAGGGTCGCCGGTTCGAGCCCGGTCTCCCGCTCCACACACGTTCGTTCCCGGCAGACCTCGTGACACTGTCCGCCCCACCGTGCTGACGCCTATTGGTCAGTGCCGCTGGTCAACGCGTCGAGGAGGTCCTGGAGAACCCGGCAGGCGGCGTCGAATCGCACCGGGTCGACCGTCTGTGCCCAGTGATCCTCGATCTCCGCGACACGGTCTCCAGCATCGTCGAGGGCTCGACGACCGCGACGCGTTGGGAAGATGAGCTTGGCACGACCATCGCGTGCGTCCGGCCGGCGTTCGAGGTAGCCAAGCTCCTCGAGCTCGGTGACGAGTTCAGACGTCGCGGCAAGACTGAGCTGCGCCTTGGTGGCTAGGTCGGTCAGACGGATGCCATCAATGCCGAGATTGCCAAAGATCTGAAGGTGTGGTTCGCGGAGGTCGGAATAGCCGTGAGCCGCCGCCGGAGCAAACAACTCCACCCGGAACTGGCGGAGAAGCCGCCCCAGAAGCTGGCCGACCGCCAATCTGTCCTGCGGGAGATCGTTTGACGTGGGCACTGCCGCTCAGTATACTTCGGGCCCCGAAGCTTCGGAGCCCGAAGGAAATGCCGAAAGGGGACCCATGGACGATCACAAGAGCGGCAACGTCACGATGGTCGGGACGAGGCTCGGACCACTGCGCGTGGAGGCGTTGGGGGTCGGCCCTCCCGCAGTGCTGTGGCACAGCCTGTTCGTGGACTCAACCACTTGGAAGAGAGTGCGTGGCTCGCTGGCGGAGTCGCACCGGCTGCTCTTGATCGACGGTCCCTCGCACGGTGGCAGTGGATCAATGACCCGCGGATTCAGTTCAGCTGAATGCGCGGGCGCGGCCGCTGACGTTCTGGATCACCTTGAAATCACGGAGCCGGTCGACTGGGTGGGCAATGCCTGGGGCGGTCATGTGGGCATCCTCTTTGCAGCCGCCTATCCGGAGCGTTGTCGCAGTCTCATTGCCATGGGAACTCCGATCCAGGCGCTCAGTACGAGCGAGCGTCGGCGGATCGCCATGCTCGTCGCTCTCTACCGCCTCATCGGCCCGGTGGGACCGCTCCTCAGGGCCGTCGAAGACGGCCTCCTCGCTCCCCAGACGCGGGCCGGGGACCCCGAGGCTGTGCGTCTCGTCGCCGACGCGCTCCGTCATGCTCAACGTCGTGGCATGTGGATCGCGATGCGGTCACTGATGCTGGCTCGGCCGGATCTGAGCCGCGTTCTGGCGGATGTTTCCGCGCCGACGCTCTTCATCACCGGCGACGAACTGGCGACCTGGAAGCTTGCAGACGCGCAGGCTGCCGCCGGTCGCATGCGTCATGGGAGCGCGGCCCTTGTCCCCGGGACACGGCACCTCACCCCGTTGGAGGCGCCAACCGCTGTCACGGCGCTGGTCACCGACTTTTGGCGCCGCGTTCGCGACGCCGGCGGCACCGGCGATGAGAGCGAGGGCAAGATCCTTATTGGTACCTAGCCGGCACTCGAGGGTCGTTCGAGGTCGGCCACAGCCACATCCGTGCTCTCCGTTTCGCATTCAGAACCACCACCCTCCCCCACCGACACCGCGTCTTGTGGTCAGCGTCGAACGCCGCGTCGTTGCGTGGCTGCCCGCCTGATATGCGAGCCCTTCCGGGTACGGACTTAGGTCGCTACCTTGCCAAGGTAAGGGTCGCCGGTTCGAGCCCGGTGGATGCCGGTGGCCCTGGCGAAGGTGCTGCGCGTGCCATCGTTGCCGGTTGCCCCGCGCGCCGATGCTCCCCGCCGCGCGCTGGAGCAGGCCGCCTGACCGCTGCTTGGCGTGGCGACACGACAAGGCCCGTGGCGCCGCAGGACCCGCTTCCCGTCGTGGGAGGCGGGTCCGTCTTCATTGTCCTCCGCGCCGCACAGGCGTTTAGACGGAGCCGGAGTCGCTGATCGTGCACCCCACCGCAAAATCGTGTATTTAGCAACCTCGACCGCTGGAGGGATGCCGTGCCGCAACCAGTCCCCAACTCGCCGGGGCACACCGCCATACTTGCCGCGGTCGGGCGCGCCCTGGACGCAGACGCCCCTGATTCGATCCTCAACGACCACATGGCAAGGGACCTCGCCGGAGCAGCTGGTGAGGCGATCATCGCCGGGCTCAAGTCGCAGACCACTCCTGAGGGCGTTGCGAGCTTCGGGACCGTTTTCGCGTTGCGAGGGCGGCTGGTCGAGGACGAAGTGGCGCGGGCCGCCGGCGAGGGGATCGACCAGTACGTGGATCTTGGGGCCGGTCTCGACTCCTTCGCGTACCGGCGTGGCCAGACCACCGCCGCGACCCGCGTGTTCGAGGTGGATCGTCCGGGCGCGCAGGCGTGGAAGGAGGCCCGACTCGCGGACCTCGGGATCGCAACGCCGGCGAACACCATATATGTCCCGGTCGACTTCGAGGAGGACAGCCTTGCGGACAGGTTGTCAAAGGCCGGGTTCGACGCGAATTCCCGCGCCGTGGTGTCCTGGATCGCGGTCATCCAGTACATCGGTGCCAAGGCGATCGACGCGACACTCGGCTTCGTCAGCACTCTCCCCGCGGGCACCCGCCTGGTTATGACCTACGTGGTCCCGCCGGCGACCCTGACCGACCTAGAACAGCAGGGCTTAAAGTGGACGATGTCGCAGGCCGAGGCTCGCGGCGAGCCCTTCCTTACCATGCTCACCCCGGACGAGGTTGAGGCGCTGCTCAGGCGCCATGGCTTCGCAGAGGTCGAACACTTCGCACCGGCGGACCTGCTGGCCCGGTTCATACCGGGGCGGAAGGTGCAGCTTCCGAGGATCGAGCGAATGGTGATTGCAACGTCGTGAGCGTCGACCTCGCGGATCCATCCCGTGCGAAATATGTCGTTGCATCGTTTGTCTCACGGGCACACGATTGCAACGCCGTACGCCGACCGAAGGCGGTGGAGGCCGTCGCGATCAGGGAGCGGAGCGCCGGGTCGCGCTTCATGAGCGAGCCGCCCCGCTCGTCGCGGCCTCGACGAGGCCGGCGAGCGGCTGCCCGGCGACGGTCAGCAGCGGCTGCGCCAGCAGGGCGCGGAGGAACGGCGAGCCGTCGACGACGCGCTGCCGAAATTCCTCCCAGCCGTACGAGACGACGTTGACGGGGCGGCCGAGGCGCAGCTCGAGCTGCCAGAAATCTTCGTTGAAGACGTCGCGGTCCATCTCCCCGACGAGGAGGACGTCGACGTCACTGTCCGGCGTGTCGGTGCGCGCCGCAAAGGACCCGAAGATATAGGCGCCGGAGCGTTTCCCGAAACCGCGCAGGCGGCGGCGCAGCTGCTCCCCGACCGCCAGCTCGCGGGCGGCGTAGAAGTCCGGCGCCGCCGGCTCCGCGGTGTAGCGCAGGGCGTGGCCGGCGCCGTCACGGCGCACCAGCCCGCTGGCCACCGCCCGGTCCAGCGCCCGCTGGCCGGTCAGTTTGTGGTGCGACCAGTAGCGGACGAGGTCTGCCTGGGCGAGCGGGCGGGTCGGCGCCGCTAGCAGGGAGGCGAGCACGTTGCCGAGCGTCTCCGAGCCGAACAGCGCCGCGGTCGAGGTTCGGGTCATCAGACTCATGGTATGACGACCACAGTTAGTAGTCAACCCAGACGGCGGTTCCACGCGCCTCCCGGGGTGGCTCCTCACGCCTCCCCTACGAACCCTTCCGACTCCGTCGCCAGGCCGCGAACTTCGCGGCGAAGTCGTCCTCGCACGGCGGGCAGACCCACGAGGCCTCGCGGCTCGCGGGTCGCGGCTCCACCGGACTCCGCCAGGGACTCGATGTCGCCGAACTCCTGGCGCACGTTGCCGCAGCGACCTACGTCGACGAGCGGGATGACGGCCACCTCCGTGGTCGTTGCCTGCGACGAGACTGCCGTGGTCATCTCTGACCCTCGGTGTGGTCCGAACGTGGACGCACGCGGTCAGAGCACGGGGCGCGAGTGCAGGGGAGTGCCGGCGCAGCCCGCCGCAGCGGAGGGACTGCCGTGCTGCGCCTATGAGCGGCCACATCGGACTGCACGGGCATCAGCCCTCGCCGGGTTGGCAAACGTTACCTACCGCCTGCGTGCGTCGGAACGGCAAGGTATCGTCGACTTGCACGTGCGCCGACACCCCAGCGACGACCGTCCATGACCCTGCGTCAGCGCGCCGGTCAACAGGTCCTCGAAGCCGAGCGGACGATCATGCGCGAGCTCAACGCGTCGGATGCTGACGGACTCCAGGAGGTCATAGGCGACCCGCACGTCATGGGGAACCAAGCGCGGACGATCGAGCAGACGCGAGGCTGGATTCGTTACCACATGCCCGGGTACACCGAACACGGCTTCGCGCTGTGGGCCGTGATCGCGAAGGACAGGGGCGAGCTAATCGGCGACTGCGGGATCCTCTACCGCACCATCGCCGGAGGCGGCGAGTTCGGGCTCGGATACCACCTCAGACGTGACTGTTGGGGCTGCGGGATCGCGACCGAAGCGGCGCAGGCGGTATGCGATACGGTCGGGACAGCCACACGCGTCACGTCTGGTCGCTGTCATGCTGCCCACCAACATTCGATCACCTAGGGTCGCCGTCAAGGTCGGCATGTCCTTCGAGCGAACATTTCTGAAACCCGACCTGCAGGGAGCGATGGGCGCGCGGGATTGGGCGTGCCCCGCTTGGACAGACACTTTTCCTAACCCGCGCACACAGGGGCGTGGCGGGATTCGTAGTCTGCCGGGCTGAGGTTGCCCAGGGTGGTGTGCCAGCGCTGGCGGTTGTACACGACCTCGATGTACTCGAAGATCGCGCTCCTGGCGCCGGCCCCTGTCGGCCAAGTGTGCCGGTCCAGCAGGTTGATCTTGAGAGTCGAGAAGAAGCTCTCGGCGACGGCGTTGTCCCAGCAGTTGCCAGGCCGGCTCAGGCTTGAACGGATGCCGAGTCCCCAACGACGAGCAGGGTCGCTCCATCGACTCGGGCCACTCGCGCACGCGAGTCTCCGCGCCAGAGGCCCTTTCGGGATGCGGGCGGACGCCGATTCATGCCGGCTACGGTGGCGCGATGGCAGCGGCCACGATGGGCTTGGCCCACTCGGGGACGATATCCAAGCCGCTCATCTCGACAACGCGTCCACGCTGCGCGTGGAGCAGGAGTCTCGGTTTCGGGGTCAGGCCGGATCGCGGATCAGCCTCCGCGGTGTTGTCGAAGAGGCGCAGATCGGTGAGATGGGGAATCAGGCGAATGAGGTTGGCTCGGCTGCCGACGTACCGGCGTTGGATCGCCTCCATCGGGACGTCATGGCCCCCCGCCATTACGCGGTTGCGAACGCGGGCTGCGTGCACATCAACACCATCGACACCGACGTACAGGATCCGAATCTCGGCACCGGCGAGAGCCGCAGCCAGAAGTCGGTCCGTGATGGTGGTGCCGCCCAGGGTGGTCTCGAAGGCGTACACGAGCCCGTCACGAATGGCAGTCTCCAACATGGTGACGCCCTGCTGCCAGGCGATGGAGTTGGCGGTGTCGAGGTCGAGGCCGGGGTTGGCGGCGAGGAGCTGCTGCGTGGCGACGTCGGGATTGAAGACCGGCGTCCGACTGATTGCCGTCGACGCCGCCAGGACGGAGGACTTCCCGGCTCCGTTGACCCCAGCGATGACAAAAAGGCGCGCCCTGACAGCAGCCTCAGCCACGCGTCGGGGCTGGAGCGGCTCGCGAGGCGAGGGTCACCGCAGCGCGCCCCATGTCCTCGGGTGACGCATCGAAGGCGGCGACCAACGCAGAGCGGGTGGCGTCGCTCTGCATGTCAGCCAGCATGCGGTCGAACTCCGCGGTCAGCCTGTTGAGTTCGCGCGCGGGCTGGCGCGACAAGGCCTCGAAGTCCTCGACCGACACCATAACCGCCCGCACTTCGCCGTAGCGCGTAATCTCCACTCGCTCGCCGGCGACGGCAGCCTCAAGGAGGCTACCGAACCGGTTTTTGGCTTCGGCAGACGACACGCGGCGCGTCCGGGACGGATCGGTGGCTGACATGTTGGCCGACATTATAGCCAAGATGGCCAGTGTCGCCACAGTTCCGGCGAGCGGAACCAGAGCACGCGGCGATGGGTCGTCGCGGTGGTGAGGTTCAATGCTGCTTAGTCCCCGCCTTCCGCCGTCGCAGCGAGTCACTCCTTCCGGCGGGGGCGGGTTCAACGCGGACACTCGCCGACACCGACGGCGGGTCGCAGGCCTGCGCCGGGCCTCAGCCCGCGACCCCGAAGACCGCGGCGGTTGCATTTCTGATGGTCGCCTCGCCGACGGCACCGATTTGCTCCCCGTGGGAACGCGGTGTGATCAGATTGGACGCCCGCAGGGCCGGCGTTGAGCCCCGTGGAAATTGGGGGTAAGTAGTCGTCTAGTGGCCGCTTTCAGCCCCTCCCGAATATAGAATTAGAAGCGTACCTTGCCAAGGTAAGGGTCGCCGGTTCGAGCCCGGTATCCCGCTCCACTCCGCGATTTGAATACTGGAATGGCCCGGCTTTGGTCTCTGTGGACCGCTGCGGATGTCGCCGAACGTAGTGTTCCGGGAATTCGTAGACGCACTACCTGCAGAGTGGTGTCAGGGCCCGCCGGCCCATCCGCGCTGGTCGCGCGCCTGGTGCCTCGGCTGCTTGGGGTGAGGGTAGTCATCACGTACTACAACACCGGATTCACCCGCGGATCGGACACAGCCGGCTGAACCTTGCTCCAACGCCCTGATTCTGCAGGGTCCGCTCAGGCCGCCTCAGTGCGCTCAGGGTCACTCGCGATCGCTCGATGTCAGCGCCGCTCAGGGTATCAGCGCGGTCATCGCTTCCACTGCCTCGCTGTCCGTCAAGCCCTGCTCGACGCACAGCGACCGCCAGGTGGTGAAGCTCACTGCGTGTCCGATCACTGCGCGAAGGCGTCGGCGCCCCCGGCCTCTCGCCCCGAACGGCTGCAGAAGCACCTCGCGGAGCCGCAGGTCAATGTCCGTGACGCCACGCCGCACCTCCGCGGGGATCACCTCCCAGTCGCGGTGGACGTTGGTCAGCATCGCCTCTCCGCCGCGGTAGAAGCGGTAGAGATCGGCGAGACCGAAGCGGAACCGATCGGCCGGGTCGGCCACTCTCCGCCAAGCGGTCACGTCGGGTCGCAGCTGCTGAGCCGACCAGTGCTCGTTGCATGCCGCGAACAGCTGGGTCAGGTCGGGAAAATGGCGGTAGACGGTGAGACGGGTAACCCCCGCCTCGGCGGCTATCGCGGTGACCGTTGCCGCCGCGAGACCGATGGTGCTGTGGAGGTGCACCGTGGCCTCGACGATGCGGCGGCGGGTCGCCTCGGCCCGATCGGCCCGCTCGCGCATCCGGTACGGCCGCCTTTCCACTGTACGCGGTTGTTCACTCAACTCTTGACTTCCGATAAGACGCGATGCACACTCTTGGTTGAGCAGTATCGTTCATCCAAATTCGAAAGGGGCCGTATGGACGCCGCCGCATCTCCTCCGCTCACCATCGTCCAGCCCGGCGCCGGTCGCGTCGGCGGACTGGCTCCCGGCATCGGCGTCGTCTTCAAGCTCAACGGAGCGGATACCGGGGGATCAGTCTCCGTCGTCGAGCACCCCTTCGAGGTCGGTGCATTGGTGCCTCCGCACATGCACACCCGCGAGGACGAATACTCGATCGTCGTCGAGGGCGAGATCGGGTTCCGGTCCGGTGACCGCGAGGTAGTACTGGGTCCGGGTGGCTACGTCACCAAGCCCCGCAATGAGATGCACGCGATGTGGAACGCAGGCCCGACACCGGCTCGCATGATCGAGATCATCACCCCGGCGGGCTTCGAGGGATTCTTCGCCGAACTCGCCGACCTCGTCGCAGCGGACGCGTTCACGATGGACGCGATGGGCGTGCTGGCCTCAGGGTACGGGCTAAGTTTTGGCAGCCCGGATTGGCTGCCCGACGTGGTCGCTCGGTTCAGCCTGACGGTGCCCCCAGGCGTCTGAACACTCCGCCGGCTATGGTGCGAGACGTTTCTGGTTCACGTCGCCGTTCGGCATGATGTTCCTGCGCCCTCTGCGCCTGGGCTACTTGTTGTGCGCAGCGTGGAGGCTCGTGTGGCTTCCGTTGGGCCTGACCCGATAAGACGCACCACCATGATGTGGGGTTCAACCCCGCGAAGGTGGTCCGGATGGCGCGAGGGGAGCGGCAAAGGGGCGCGTCGCTCACGAAGCAGGTACAAGGGCATCGGCGTCGACAGCCGGTGCCGGCGGGCGTCGACCGGCCGTCCCTCAGGCGCCGAAGTGACGGCGGCGGCGTGTGCCGCAAGGGTCGGCGACCGCTCGCGTCTCTTCTCCCAATGACGGACGCCGTGGGAGCGCCGCATGGTGAGCGACGGAACTCCGGGCGGTCAGCGTGGATCCCCGTGGAAGTTGGGGGTAAGTAGTCGTCGTGAGGCACATTTCGACCGCGCGCGAATACAAAACAGAGCCACTACCTAGTTGTGTCCCTTAGTGTGGTGTAAATCCGGGGTGAGCCTTCTGGCCCTGCCGACGAGGTAGACAAAGAAGGCCACCGCGGAGTTCTCTTGGAAGCTCTTACCCAAACCAGGAGACCCACGATGGCCCAGGACAGAATGAC